>JAKEHD010000794.1 GCA_022615215.1 Blastocatellia bacterium | reverse complement strand
TCCGACCCCGAGCTTTTTGAGGTGATTAGCGAGGCGATTTGCGCGGATGTCGAGTTGCCGATATGTGAGCCGCTCTTCTCCGAATACGAGTGCTATAGCGTCGGGAGTATCCCTTACCTGCCGCTCGAATATCTCGTGCAGGCAAACATCTCTTGGATAAGAGGATGAGTTGTCATTCCACTCCAAAAACAGTAGCTGGCGCTCTTCCTGGGTCAGAAGCGAAAGCTCTGAAAGTTTTCGGCCAGGGTCGCCGACCGCCGATTCAATCAGCGATCTGAAATGGCGGACCATCCTGCTTATCGTCTCAACTTCGAATAAATCGGTGTTATACTCCAGCGAGCCGACCAGCCCTTGCGGCGTCTCTTCAAGCAGCAGCATCAGATCGAATTTTGAAGTTCCCCGCTCGGCCTTTACGGGTTTGAGAGTCAGTCCGGGAAGCGGCGCGGCATCTTGCGAGCCGTCTTCGAAACCGAACATCACCTGAAACAGAGGTGTGTAGCTCAAGCTTCGTTCGGGCTGTAACTCTTCGACGAGCTTTTCAAAGGGCAGATCCTGGTGAGCGAATGCGCCAAGAGCAGTTTCACGCATTCGCTGCAATAACTCCTTGAAGCTCGGATTGCCGTCGAGTTTCGTCCTGAGCACAAGCGTGTTGACGAAGAGACCGATCACTCCCTCGATTTCAGCATGATTGCGCCCGGCAACAGGCGTCCCTATGCTTATGTCTTCTGAACCTGAATAACGATGGAGCAAGGCCTGGAATGCGGCAAGCAAAGCCATAAAGAGTGTGACTCCTTCGCGCCAGGCCATCTGCTTTATCTCTGCGGTCAACTCCTTGTCGAGAATCACGGGATGAGCGGCCCCGCGAAAGCTCTGTACCGGCGGCCTCGCATGGTCGGCAGGCAACTCAAGCAGCGAAGGCGCGCCGTCTAATCGCTCTCGCCAATACGACAGGCTGGATTCCAACGCTTCGCCCTGTAGCACGTCCTGCTGCCACACACCATAATCTGCGTACTGTATCGGCAATTCAGGAAGCGGCGAAGGCATCCCCTGAGAAAAGGCTTCATAAAGCGCCGCCATCTCTCTTCTGAAGATTCCCATTGACCAGCCATCGCTGATGATGTGATGCATTATGAAGAGGACCACATGATCGGTCGGGCCAAGCCGTAGCAGCCCCGTTCGCAGCATCGGCCCGCTCTCAAGATCGAACGGGCGCAAGACCTCTCCCGTGACGACCCTTTGCGCCTCCGCTTCACGCTCGGTCTCAGGCAATTGGCTGAGATCCCAGAATGGGAGCATCACGGGTTCAGCCGGGCGTATCTCCTGCAAAATTCGCCCGTCCTTCATGCGAAAGGCTGTTCGCAAGCCTTCATGCCTCCGCACTATTTCGCTGAAGCTTTTCTCAAGTGCGCCTATGTCCAATTCGCCCTCGACGCGAACAAGTCCGGGAATGTTGTAGAAGGGACTCTCCGGCTGCAACTGGTCGAGAAACCACAGCCGCTGTTGGGCGAAGGAGGCCGATAAATCCCTCTCCCGATCAGCACGCGCAAGTTTCGGCAGGCGATCCGCTTTTACGCTCCGCTCGATGATCAGGCTGAGACCGGCAACGGTCGGCGAATCGAAAAGATGTTTGAGCGGAAGGTCTATCTCGAACAGATCACGTATTTTCGAAAAGAGTTGAAAGGCTCGTATAGAGTTTCCGCCGAACTCGAAGAAGTTATCAAAAACCCCTACGGGCGCGTATCCGAGAAGGTCGCTCCAAACGGCCGCGAGCCTGTCTTCTGTGACGGTGCGCGGGGCTTCAAAGTCGCCAATCGCGGACGGGCGAGGACGCACGGGCGAGGGCAGTGCGCGGCGGTCGAGCTTCCCGGTCTTTGTGAGCGGCAGATGGTCGAGTACAACGATGGCTGAAGGCATCATGAAATCGGGCAGCCGCGATTTAAGATAGGTGCGCAATTCGAGAACCGATACTTCCCCCTGCTTGCCGACCACATAAGCAACAAGCCGCCTGTCTCCCGGCGCATCCTCTCGCACGAGCACCGCCGCTTTCTGAACTTGCGCATGAGAGACAAGACATGCCTCTATTTCGCCCAGTTCGATTCTGTATCCATGCAGTTTTATTTGATCGTCCACACGTCCGACGAACTCTAACCGGCCGTCGGCGAGGTATCGGGCGAGGTCGCCCGTCTTGTAGAGGCGCACGCCCGGCTCGCCCGCAAACGGGTCGGGGATGAATCTCTCTGCCGTAAGCTCCTGTCGCTTAAGGTATCCACGCGCGACGGCCGAACCGCCAATGTATAGTTCGCCTGTCACGCCGGGCGGGGCGAGATTCAGGTTCCTATCGAGCAGATAAACCTTTCTATCACCTATCGGTCTTCCAATCGGGACCGTCCCTTCAGTATCTCCGATAGGTTCGGTTAACGGATAACTGCAGCAGAAAACCGTGCATTCCGAAGGCCCGTAGCCGTTGATGATCTCCACATTGGGCAGAAGCTCCTGCGCCCGGCGAATATGAGATACGGAAAGCGCCTCGCCGCCCGTGAGCAACTGTTTGACACCGGAAAGAATCTCCGGTGTCGAATCGAGTATGCTGTTCAAGAGCGAAGAGGTGATCCATACGATGGTGACGCCATGCCTGTTTATGGCCTCGCCGAGTCTTTCCGGCGTGACGATAGCATGCGAATAAAGAGCGCATCGCGCGCCTCCCGTCAGAGCAGGCCATAGCTCAAGCGTGAGCGCGTCCCAAGAAAGGGAGGAATACTGCAAGAAGGTCTGTGTCTGATCGAGTTTCAGGCCCTCCTTCCAGGCAATGAAACCCGGAATGGCGCGATGAGGAATCTCCGACCCTTTGGGAAGCCCTACGGTCCCTGACGTATAGTTCACGTATGCCAAGTTTTCTATGCTCAGTTCCACGCAGAGGTTTTCGGTGCTCTGCTGAGCGATGTCGGGCCAGTCCGAATCGAGCCTGACCACTCGCACTTGATTACCAGCAACTCTTTCGGCAGCCTTGCCCCCTGTAAGCAGTATTGTCACGCCCGCATCTTCGAGGATGAACGAGAGGCGCTCATCGGGAATCGAAACATCGACAGGCAAATAAGCGCCGCCTGCCTTGAGTATTGCGAGCAATCCCACAACCATCTTTACAGACCGCTCAATATAGAGGCCGACGATCACCTCCCGGTCCACTCCGAGGCTGCGCAGATAATGAGCAACCTGATTGGCCTGTTCGTTAAGGGCACTATAGGAAACCTGTTCGTCTTCGTATTCCAGTGCGACAGCATACGGGTCTTTTTCCACTTGCTCTTCGAACAGTTCGTGCAGGCATGCGGCTCTGGGGTGATAGTCTTTCGCTCCAGTCAATTCAATAATCAGTCGATTCCGCTGCGCGCCATCTAAGAGTTGTAATTCCGAAATCAGCACGGGCGCATCCTCAAGCGCCGATGCCATCAGGTTGAGGTAATGGGAAACGAATGATTCGACGGTTTCTGATTTGAAGAGCGTTTCATTGAAAATCGCTTCGCCGGAAATGCGGTCAGGCTCTTTCTTGAAGACGATGGTAATGTCGTTTTTCACCTCCGGCATCCGACAATGAATGTCGGTCAACGCAAGCGCAATGTCAAAAAGCGGACACCTGTTTTCGCTGGAACCGGGACTGAGAAGATCGGCCATATCTTCGAAGGGATAGTCCTGATTCGAATAGGCTTCCAACAGGGACTCGCGCACCCTGATGAGGAATTGCCTGAACGTAAGACGATCATCGACTTTATCGAGAATCGCCAGAGCGTTCGCGTTCTCTTCGCTGTTCTCTCGTCTGCGCGCAGGGCTTCCGACGGTGATGAAACTGTTGCCTGTATACTTGTATAGACAGACCTTCAGCGCAGCCATGAGCGTCGTGTAGAGCAGAAACGGGCTGTCAGAAGTCAACTCCTTTAACTTCCGGTAAAGCTCTCCGGCAATCTCGACCGGGGCCGCCCCGCGACTATAGGCGTACTCCTTCGGTCTTGAGTAATCCGGTCTCAGATTCGAATAACCGATTTGGCCGGAGAGCTTCTCCATCCAGTAATCGCGCTGCTCGGTCAGGCTCATCTCGACGGCCCGCGTTCCCGCAATCTTTGCGTCAGCGACTCGATCACTTGTTTCCATACTCAACTCACGATGTCCAGACCCGGAGCGACCCGCGCGAGCCCAGGTTCCGGGTTTTGTTTCGATCAGCGATAGATGAAGGGCTGAACTTCATTTCAGCGGTTAAGGGCGAAAGAGCCGCTACTCTTTGACGTAACTGCTGCCAATCATCAAGTAAGTATGCCGGTCACATATCTTCCCGTCGCGGTCGAAAGTGAAGAAATCCGCAAAGCCCACATCTTTGGGCGAGTCGTTGAGACCTTTGCCTCTGAACACCCCTTCGACAATTCCGGTTTGACCCGATACCCAATGACTTATTATCTCGTGCTTGCCTCTGATCTTTCTGCCATTTCGATAGAAATCCTCGATTTCGGCAATACCATCGTAGAGTTGCTCGCATCGACGGTAGGTGGCCGTCTTTGAGAACAGGGACAACACTTCATCGATCTTTTCTTGATCGATCAGCTCGTAGTATCCGAGCATCACCGTTGAGAGGGCTTCAGAGTGTTTTACTGCCTTATCGCCGAGACCCGGCTCGGCAGAAGTTGGTTCAAGGGCTTTAGTCCCGGTCGTGGTTGTGGTTCCCATTTTTCGTACTCCTTTCACGCCCGCACGGCCGCAACGCGCTCGCCGTCAGGCTTCACTTGAATCTGTTGTTACACAAGCTGCTTGAATAGAACCTGCTTTTATGGAATGCGATCAAACACGATGAGAATGCGAATAACCTGCTTGAGACCTGTCGAGGAAGCGGAGCCAGTCCTTATATCTCGAATCCTTTCCGCTGATGGCGGCGAAGTAGAATTCCTGGAGTTGCGCAGTGATAGGGCCTGGCACAGAACGGCCCAAGGACTTGCCATCGACTTCTCGAATAGGAGTCACCTCGGCGGCTGTTCCGGTAAAAAAGGCTTCATCAGAGGCCAGAAGCTCTTCAAGACTTAACTCGCCGACTTCAACTTCGTACCCTAAATCTCCTGCAATGCGTATTACGGCGTCCCTTGTGATTCCCATCAGTATGGAAGAGCGATCGTCATTGGTCTTCAGGATGCCGTCTCTGACGATGAAGAGGTTCTCGCCGGATCCTTCAGCTATATTTCCGTGAAGGTCCAGTAAAAGGGCTTCGTCACAGCCTCGATCGAGCGCCTCGCGCAGAGCGAGCAGCGAGTTCAGATACTGGCCCGAAGCCTTGGCCGTAGTCGGCATCATCTGTGAGTGAAATTTGACCCACGAAGAGATAGTTACGGCTGCCCCGCGCTTCAATGCATCAGAGCCGATATAGGTTCCGAGCGTCCAGGCAAGGATCGTCACCTCCACAGGGCATTGGCGCGGAAAGACACCAAGGCTTCCGCTTCCGTAATAACAGAGGATTCTGATATAGCAATCGCTCAGGCCATTACTTGAGATGGTTTCGCATATAGCATCTTCAAGTTGACCCTTCGTGAAAGGAATCGCCATTTCGTAGACAGATGCCGACTGCCAGAGACGTTCGAGATGCGCGTCCAATCGAAATATGGCGGGGCCTGATTCGGTTTCGTAGCACCGCAAAGCCTCAAAGATTCCGCTCCCCAGATGCAGACTGTGCGCCGATACATGCACATTAGCCTCGCTCCAGGGAACGAGCTTGCCGCTCATCCAAACATAATTCGCTTGATTGAATGACATTTGCCACCTCCCCGGCCTCTCGCAAAATCCGTCGAAGCCTTCAGCGAAGTCGCGGCTTCCGGGCCGCCGCGCTCGCGAGTTGTCAGTGTTGCAAGCGCAGTTTTATCGCGCCCGCTCGAAGAAGGGTTCAGTCGCCTGAGTGACTGAACCTATGTGTCGGTTCCCCTATGTGAATACAGTTCATTATCTGATCCATGATGGGAGTAAGATCGCGGGGCTTGGAGGTCGGCTTCAACAGCCCGTGCGCCTCCCACAGTCTCTTATCGAGTCCGATTCCCCAGGCATTCAACCAGATCGGATGCGAAAACCTGTTCACTTCTTCAGGCATGGTGTCGTTGAGTGAGATCAGAAACAGCACCTGCGCCAGTTCTTCAAGTGTCTCCATACTGGCGCGGTGATCCTCTTCAAGTTCCTGCTCCGTCTTGTCAGAGTTGAGGTTTCTGAGCCGTAACTCTCTGATGAAAGGAATGCCAAGATAATCTATGAACTCAAACGAGCCGCGCCCCAGTGATAGCCGTGCCCAGGCGGCAAACAGCTTTTGCATACGATGCGAAAGAGTGACATACCTGCCGGTGATCCTCCTGATTCTTTCAAATCTCTCGGTGTCGAGAAAAAATGCGTTGAACATCAGCGGCCCACTGAAGGCCCAGCTTGATACAAAATCCCATATAAGCTTGGCTGCCATCACCAGCGATTCGCCGAAGAAGGGATAGCCTCCCTGTATGTTGCGCGTCACTCCTTCGTTGTAAGAGAGGAAGAACAGATTCATCTGATCGACAAAATCGGGCGAGAGCCTGCCTTGCATTTCAAGCTCTATCAAACGCGCAGTTATGCAGTTGGCAAACCCGATCTGGTCGGCCCCAGGCGAATAATGAGGATCAGAGAAGACCCCCGCTTCGCCCACGCAGGCCCATCTGTCGCAGGAGAAGACCTGCGAGGAAGAGTAGCTGTAACGGTGCATCACAAGGAAATCGGAAGGTGTTTCATCTCTAAGTCTCGCAGCAACCACAGGCTCGTGCCTTTCCAGCCACGAGCTAGCTTTCTCATAAGTGTTATAGCTGCTGAAGGGATGTAGTTCGTCTGCTGCCACGATGCCGACGCTCGTCTGCCCTGATGAGAGGGCGATCAACCAGACCCAGTAACCGTCGCCCATGAGGTGATTTGTAGAGAAGTAGCGGTTGTTGCCTGTGACCCGGCTGTGCCATTGCTCTTCTTCAGGCGGCACAAAATCGCTCACATCGAGGCGTCCTTTTATTCGAAACCACGCGGCGCTGAATCTCCCTTCAACCTCTTTGCCTAGATTGAGTCTCTTTTGCAGCAAGCGGCGACGGCCCGTCGCATCGACGACCCAGCGGCATCGCACCAAGCGAACTTCGTTAGTCGCTCTTTCCGAAAATATGATCCGGTGAGGGTCGCTTGTCCCGGAGATTTCTATCTCCTGAACCGAACAGTTCTCAGCCAATTCGATACCTGCCTCGGCGTTGAATTGCCTCAGATCGTTTTCGAGTCTGCCCCGGTCTATTTGATATGACCTCACGGGATGGTAGGTGGAGAGGCCGAATTCGGGCCGGTCCTTGAAAGGCCCACGCGGATCGCCGAAGAAGTATCGAAGCCCCATCTTCCGCAGATGGCACTCCTCGAAATATCTGCCCAGGCCGAGGATATCGGCGAGGTAGTAAGCGCCCACCTCCTGAGTCGATTCGCCGACTTTGAAGGCGGCTTCGGGCAGAGGTCGGGCAAGCCTGTCGATCAGAAGGATTGAGAGCGAAGGCAGGTTCATTTTTAAATGCCGGGCCAGCGTGAGGCCCGCAAGCCCCGCTCCGCATATCACGACATCGTAGAAGCGTGCGTTTGAGTCGTCGGCCATCGTGTCTTCTTTCTTCTGAGATTCGTGGGCTGGAACGAATTTCAAACTTCGAAGTTGAATTTTTCGAGCCTGTCGGCGCTCAGGGCTTCGGATCTGGCTTGAGATACCGAAATCTCTCGTATGCGCCTTTGCGGGTTTTCAGCCATCGCCTCAAGGGTCATCCGCAAATACTTCATCATTCCTTCAATCACGGCGCGACTGTAGAGGCGGCCGTCGTAGGCTATCGAAAGCAGCAACTCGGTCTCGCCCGCCGCAACAAGAGCAATCGGATAATTCGAACTGTTTACCGATTGAACATCACTGACTGAAAGCGTGTCGGATGAGGCCGCAGGCGCAGCCTCTGATGATTCGGGGGCAGGTTCGGTCGTCGGGTAGTTTTCGAAAGCAAGCAGGCTATCAAAGAGTCGCCCGCCCTGACCGATTTCGCTCCACTCCTGAATCTGTGCCAGAGGAACAAAGTCATATTTTCGCGCTATCGACTGTTGCTCTTGCAACTCCTTCAACCAGGGTAGTAGATGCTCTTTGGGATAGACTCGCACGCGAACCGGCAGAGTGTTTATAAACAGGCCGATCATTGACTCTATGCCGGGGATATCAGGCGGCCTGCCTGATACAACGGTCCCAAAAGTTACATCTCGTCCTTCGCTGTAATGGCTCAACAGAATCGCCCACGCCCCCTGAACCAGCGTGTTCGTCGTAAGATGATGGTCTCGCGCCTGCGACTGCAATCGGGCTGTAGTCTCGCTTGACAAACTCCAGCGGCATTCATCAAAGGTTTCGGCGCGAGCCTCTTGAATTTCATCCGCTCGGTCGGCGCGGATGATCGTGGGGCGCTTCACTCCTTTGAGATACTCCCGCCAGAACCTCTCTGCTTGAGACAGGTCTTGCTCGTTGATCCAGGCAATATAATCGCGGAATGGTCTGCGCGGCTCAAGATCGATTCGCTCACCCTGCGAGAATGCCTGATAGTATATAAACACCTCGTCCATAATCACCCGTCTGCTCCAGCCATCCAGGATCAGATGATGATTGCTGCGAATCAGGTAGAATGTCTGCTCATCGAGTTGAACGAGAGTCAGGCGCATCAGTGTGGCACTGTCGAGGTCAAATCCTCTTGCGCGATCTGCCGCAAGCAAAGCCCTCAGCCTCTGCTGTTGCTCGTCTTCGCTTAGCGCGCGCAGGTCGTATCTCTCTATCGGCAACCTGACCTGCCCGTGAACTACCTGAAGCGGCTCATCCAATCCTTGCCAGGAGAAAGAGGTTCGCAGTATGGGGTGGCGGTCCACGACCTGCTGCCACGCGCGGTCGAAGGCAGTCTGGTCGAGGTCGCCGCGCAGAATGCAACTCGTTTGAACGAAGTAGGCTCTCGACTCCGATTCGTAAAGGCTGTGGAACAACAAGCCCTTCTGCATGGGAGTTAGAGGATAAAGATCGATAGTATTGCGATCCGCGCCTAAAATCGCATTCAGCCTTCGCTGATCCAGCCCCGCAAGCGGAAAGTCCGACGGCGTTCGTCCGGCCGCCTGAGCCGACCGGCAGTGATCGATAATCTGACGCAAATTCTCAAGATAGGCACGGGCCAGCGCCTCAATGGTTTCGCGGTCGTGCAACTCTTCGCAATAGGTCCAGACCATCCAAAGACGTCTCCCGCTAACGCCTGCGTTGATGTCTATCAAGTGTCTACGCCTCTGCTTTTGACTCCGAGTCGGGCCGCAAGATTCGCGAGCCACAGCCCATAGCGAATGCTCCGAAATCGACTGGTCGAGTTGACCGAGATAATTGAATCCTACCTGGATCTCTTCACCGAGACGCAACTGCTCGACGGCCTTCTCATCCTCACTCAGGTATCTCAATATCCCGTAGCCTATGCCTCTGTTGGGCACAGCGCGCAATTGCTCCTTGATCTTTTTGAGAGCCTCTCCTGTCTGAGAAATATCTTCCAGGTCGAGGCGCACAGGAAAGTAACAGGTAAGCCATCCAACGGTTCTCGAAAGATCGAGATTTGCAACCAATTGTTCTCTGCCATGTCCCTCGAGGCCGACCACCAAGGCTGATTCTCCGGTCCAATCGGCAAACGTCTGCACAAGCGCCGTCAGCAATACATCATTTATTTGAGTGGCGTAGGCTGGCGGAACCTCCTCAAGCAGGGCGCGAGTCTCGGAATCGCTCAGATTCGTATCGATTGATCGGGCGCGCTCAACGATATTGGCCGATCCCTGATGATCCACAGGCAGTGGCTTGATTCCCTTTCCGATCAGCGAGGTCCAGCAAAGAAGTTCTGCGCGAGCTTGATCAGATTTCGCGTATTCGGTCAAAGCGTGCGCCCATTGCTGAAAGCTCGTCGTCTTGGGCGGCAGCGATACCGCTTCTCCTCGATTCAACTCTTCATAAGCGATGCGCAGGTCTTCGAGAAGTACGCGCCACGAGAATCCATCGACAGATAAATGGTGGATTATCATCAGGAGCCGTTTCCCCGCAGGTCCGAGGTGAAAAAGCACAACCCGCATGATAGACCCTTCGGAAATGTCGATGCTCGATTGCAACCTTGAAGCCTCCGCCTCGATGATCTGCGCCTGATCGGAGCGAGGGATCAGGGAAATGTCTATTAAAGAGAATGGCAAGTCATCATCAAGCCCCTCATTGACCTGTCGCCAGGTAGTCTCTGCTCTTTGGAATCGCAAGCGCAGCGCATCGTGGTGAGCGACGAGGGCGCGAACGGATTTTTCAACCAGAGCCGGGCCGGCCTCATCCGGCAATTCGAGCATGAGGGCCTGATTGTAGCAGTGCGGGTGCTCGCCATGCTTTTCAAAGAAGAGTTGCTGGATAGGCGTCAGCGGGACCGGGCCGGTTACAGGCCCCTGTTGAGCAAGAGCGGTTTGCTCAGAGCGCGAAGCCTTAGCGAGCTGGGCAATCGTCTGATGCTGGAAAATATCATTTGCCTTCAGGCAGAGTCCCGCGCGATTGGCTCTCGATACTATCTGAATGCTGAGAATCGAATCACCTCCGAGTTCAAAAAAGTTATCATGTATGCTCACGCGTTCCCGCCCGAGCGCCCTCGCCCATATCTCGGCGAGTATCTCTTCGGCCTCAGTGCGCGGCGCAACATAGGCTATGGGTTGGCGAGATAAAAGGCTTTCGGGAGCAGGCAATGCTTTGCGATCTATCTTGCCATTGCGCGTGAGAGGCAGCGATTCCAGGTAGAGGTAGGCCGCCGGGATCATATAGGCAGGGATGTATTGCGACAAGAATTCGTTCAATTCGTCGCGGCTTGCCCGGCGATGTGCAACCAGATACGCGACCAGCCTTTTGCCTGTCAGGTCGTCGGTGTGATCTATAACGACAGCCTCTCGAATCGATTCGTGCTTCAACAGCGCGCTTTCAACTTCGCCCAACTCAACGCGATGGCCTCGAATCTTCACCTGATGATCGGCCCGGCCCAGGAACTCTATGCCGACCTCAGGCAGATGGCGAACAATATCTCCTGTCCTGTAGAGTCGCGCGCCCGGTTCGCGAGAGAAAGGGTGCGGCACAAATAGTTCGGCTGTCTGTGTGGGCTGACTTATATAGCCTAAGGCCAGCCCTGAGCCTCCGATGAAGAGTTCTCCGGCCGCTCCAAGTGCAGAAGGGTTCATGAAGCTATCCAATACGTAAGCCTCTGCGTTCGCTATCGGGCGACCTATTGGAACAGTGGATGAAAGCCTCTCTCGCCCGCGCAGGTCGTCGAGCCTCATGGTGATGACGCC
Source organism: Blastocatellia bacterium (assembly GCA_022615215.1). Taxonomy (GTDB): domain Bacteria; phylum Acidobacteriota; class Blastocatellia; order UBA7656; family UBA7656; genus JAKEHD01. The sequence continues at coordinate 16,746 of JAKEHD010000794.1, read as the reverse complement.
GACCGTCGATTCTGTCGGTCCATAATGATTTATCACTTCGCATCGGGCACCCGACGCCCGAATCCGATCAATCAACTCGAAGCGGAGCGACTCTCCTCCGAGTATCAGGTATCTTCGCGGCAGAACCTCTGCTCCGCCTTCGGAAAACAGGGCATTCAGATGTGAGGGAACGATCTTGAGAACATCGATTGGGCGCTTAGACATATATTCGATGAAGCGTGCTCCGTCAGTCGCAGTTTCATAATTGATGATGTGGAGGCAACCGCCTGAAATGAGGGACGGAAATACCGAAGTATTCCCTACATCGGCGCTGAAGGTCGAGACCGTTGCAAAGTGAAACGCCTTGTCCGATGATTGATCCAGACCAAGTCGCTTGCAGATGAAATCGCTGTAGTTTGTCAGGCTGCGATGCGTGACGGCTACGCCTTTCGGAACCCCTGTTGACCCCGATGTGTAGATGATATAAGCCAGATCGTCGGGCGAATTGACTCGCTCTGGATTCGTTTCCGGCTGCCTTTCGAGCCTTTCATCTTCGAGCCTTATACATATATTCCCTTCAGCGAGACCTCCTATGTTCGGGAGCAACTTCTCCTGAGTGATTAAGATTCTAGCCTCGGCCTGTGCAAGCTGTTGGGCGAGCCTTTTCTCGGGTTGATCGGGGTCTAGCGGGATGTAAGCGCCTCCGGCTTTCATTATCGCGAGAATGCCCGCTACCATATCGAGTGACCGCTCCAGACATAGTCCGACTGCGTCATTTGCGCTCACGCCGGTCTCGCGCAGCAGATGCGCCAACCGATTCGATCTCGCGTTCAAACTGCGGTATGAAAGCTGCGCGCCATCACACAGGAGAGCGATGTTGCCCGGCGATTTTTCGGCCCGCTTCTCAACTAAAAAGTGTATGCATTCATCCTGAGGATAAGAGCATCTCGTGAGATTGAACGTCTCGACCAGTTGGTCCCGCTCGGCATCGTCCAACATATTCATTTGGCCTATCGGGCACGAGACATCGCTTGTCGCGCTTAGAAGCAATCGCTCATAGTAGCGGGCCAGTGCCGCCACCTCCCAATCGGCGTATACGCCGCCGTCATAATGGAACTCCGCCTCTATCATTCCATCGACGCGAGCACAAACCAGTCTCAATTTGAACCTGTCGGGGCAACTATAGGAACTGTATAGTGAAAACCTCGTTCTCGATGAATTAAACCTCGCGGAGCGATCTTCGCAGGCGAATGCCAGGGGAAAAGTTGAAGAATCACAGCCCTCGTCCGGCTCGAAATCCGCTTCCTGAAAATAGTATTCCTGCCACTCACAGGCATTCTGAACCGACTCGTGATTTGATCGGATCAAGTGATCAAAGCGCATTGAGGCTTCAAGCTGGGCAGTGACGGGTGCCCATCTGGCGAACAGGCCCATCGCCGTGTGGAGTTCATCATATTTCCTGTTGTCGAAGATATGAGCAATAACGATGTTCGACTCTCCTGTGAGACGCCAGAGCAATGCCTGCCAGACCGATAGCAGCACGACCGATATTGAGGTCGTCTCCCTTCGGGCGAGCGCGCTTGCGGCGGCCGTCAGATGGCGACCGATCATCAAGCGTTTGAGCCTGTGGATGAACGGCTCCGTCCAACCGGTTCTTTTCTCGAATGGAAGCTTTATTGAGTGGAGGGTTGACAGGTCTTGCCTGCGCCAGAAATCTACAGGCTCTCCCGCGTCCTCCGAGCGCAACAGTGAGTTCTGCCATTCGGCGAACTGAAGGTATTGAACCGGCTCAGCGGGAACCTCAGGGCCATCAAACTCTCCACAGTAAAATGAGGCCATCTCTTGAAGCAGATTATTCATCGTCCAGGCGTCAGCGCATAATCCCGGCAACGTGACGATCAAAATGTGCCGCTCGGCAGACTGCAAAAGGACCGCCCTCAGCGGAGATCGGCTCTCATAATCGAAAGGCGCTTCTCTCTCTCTTAATAGAATATTTTCTATCCCGGCCTCGAATGGCTCATCGCCGTCCAGCCTTGCAACGCGCCAGGCCAGATCAAAGGTGTCAGAGACGGTCTGAACAGGCGCTTTCACCTTTGTCAGGCAATGAAAGTTTGTGCGCAAGGCTTCGTGCCGAGAAACCACCCGATAGAGAGATCGCCGCAAGCGTTCAGCATCGATCTCTCCCTCTATCGAGATTGCGCACTGGGCCGAGAAAGAAGCGCCCTCTTGCTGGACTTCCCAGAGGCGTTTCTGCTGCGGAGAGAGATGAAAACCAGTGATCGTTTGCATTGGAAGCATCTAGTTCGAGACGGTGAAGGGGTCAGCCATGGCGACGACGATCTTTCGCGGGCCGCTATAAGGCATGCGGCCATGTGCGGTGAGCATATTATCGAGCATCAGAACGTCGTTTTGCTCCCACGAGAACAGAAGAGTATTCTCTCGATAGATTTGACGAATATCGTCGAGCACCGAATGCTCGATTCGAGAGCCATCTCCGTAGTAAGCGTTTCGCGGCAAGTCCTCTTCCTTAAACGTAGCCAGAAGAGATTCCCTGATCGAGGATTCGAGATTCGATATGTGAAAAAGATGGGCCTGATTGAACCAGACAGGCTCTCCCGTCACCGGGTGCGTGGCGATTGCCTGACAGACCTGCCTCGTTCTCAGCACGGTGTCGCCCCGCCATTCGAAACCGATGGCTGCTCTCCGGCAATACGCCTCGACCTCGGCTCTACTCGTTGTCCTGAATGCCTGCTGCCATGATAGATCGAGTCCGTTGCCGTAATTCCTCACATACATAACCCCCCTCTCGTGAAAGCGCCGCTTGATCGCCGGGTCAATCAGTTGAAAAATTTTGCGGCTATCGGCTATAGGGGTCTCTCCTCCCCTCTCAGCCGACTTGAGGCAGAGAAACCAGAGCCTTGCGGGCCAGGTACGCGAATATGACATTTCATTGTGTAGCGGGATCTGCTGATCAGCAGGGTACTCGGTCGATGTATATACCTTGTCTGCTATTTCGGTGCGCGGGGTTGAGCCTTCATTGTAATCGAGCAACTCGCGCGACATTGCGGCGGCAAACTCCCTGAAGACCGAGATCGAACCCAGTTTAAACCCTCTAAAGAGTATCGCCCCGTATTCATACAGATTGCAATCAATAAGCTTGAGTTCGTCCCTGGCCCAGGCCACAGGATTCAAGTCAGGGATTTGAGCACAAACAAGCAGCGGCAGCCTGTCGAGGCCGGGGAGGTGGCCTCTTTCAACCAGATTCTCCTCCGTGAGGCTGACGGCCCGGGGCTTTGTCTTGATGAATCCCTTGAGGCTTGATTTAAGACGATCCCTGTTCTGCATAATCCGTTGTCTCCTCTCGGTCTGTACAATCTCCTCCGACAAAACCCGCAGGCTTGCATCAGGCATACGGGCTATGTTGTCGAGAAGCTTCTCGAAATGCTGCAACATTCGCTCAATGGTAGAAGCATTGAAAAGTTCAGTGCTGTATTCGAAGGTGGCGGTCAACCCCTGCGCGTTCGTAGCGACGTACAAAGTGAGATCGCAATGCGCCGAGGTGACTTCGTAATTCAGAGGGATCAAGGTCAAGCCCGGCAGATCGAGCGACCCGGCCGGGGCATTCTGTAAGACGAACTTCACCTGATTTAGCGGGCTGCGATTGCCCGCCCTTTCGGGGTTGATTGCCTCAACGAGTTTCTTGAATGGAACATTCTGATGAGCGAATGCCTCCAGAGTCACTTTGCGCACACGTCCGAGCAACTCTTTAAAAGTCGGGTTGCCCGACAGGTCTGTACGCAACACCAGCGTATTAATGAAGAACCCTATCAGCGACTCGGTCTCGGCCCGGCTGCGGTTGGAATTCGAGGTGCCCACGATTATATCTTCCTGCTGGCTGTAGCTGAAGAGCAACACCTTGAAGGCTGCCAGAAACGTCATAAAGAGCGTGGCCCCCTCGCCTCGGCTCAGCCTGTTCAACCGGTCTGATAGTTCGGCAGAAAGAGCGAGCGAAAGATGTGCTCCGTTGAAGCTCTCCTCCGAAGGTCGCGGCTTATCGGTCGGCAGTCCGATGACCGGCAGGCTGCCTCCGAGTTGTCGTTTCCAGTAAGCAAGCTGCTCATCGAGCACCTCTGCGCTTAACCATCTCTGTTCCCAGATTGCGTAATCGGCGTACTGAATGGGAAGCTCAGGCAGCGGCGAGTTGTCCCCTTCGCAAAAGGGCTTGTACAATTTGCCCACTTCGCTTATGAAGACCCCCATAGACCACGCATCGCTTATGATGTGATGTGTGGTCAGGGCCGCTATGTGATCCTCTTCGCCAAGCCGAATCAAACAATTTCGCAAGAGCGGCCCTTTCGACAGATCGAAAGGGCAAAGCGATTCTTCCATAAGAAGCCTTTTGGCCTCTGCTTCGCGTTCATTCTGCTGCAACCCTGTCAGATCAACGACAGGCAGTGCGACCGGGCGAACCGGGGCGATCACCTGAAAAGCGAGACCTTCTTCGGACGTGAAAGTTGTCCTGAGCGTTTCATGCCGCCGCACGATTTCGCTTATGGTCTGCTGCAACGCCGTGAGATTCAACTTGCCGATCATCCTAACCGGTAAATGTATGTTATAGGCCGAATTGCCCGGCTTCAGTTGATCGAGGAACCACAACCGCTGTTGAGCGAATGAGAGAGGAATCCTATCGGGACGCTTTTGCGGAGTTATCATCAACCGCGAGAAAGCCACTCCTTGCTCTTCGAGCAACATCCGTGCGAGTTCGAATCGTTCAGGGGTCATACCGGTTCGATTCCCGGCGCTGCCGCTCAGGATATATCCTTCCTAAGCTTGTTGGCTGAAATCTATCCCGGCGATGAGGCTGGAAATCCTATTGCTCAGGATGAATTCACGCGCGCGCGCTATGATTTCGCTGATCGGCAGAGCATCCGTGTAAAGCGACGCTTCTTTCGACAACTCCTGGTGTAGATCTCTCGACAGGTTGTTGAACTTCTCCTGACCTATGAAGTGAGAAGCCTGATGGCAGGCAGCGATGAGCACGGCCAGAATAGTCGTCACGTTATCGCAAAGTTGAAGCGATTTGCGGGCAGCGATCAATCCCATGCTCACTACATCCTGATTCGAGCCGTTCGACGGTATCGATTTGATTGAAGCAGGCGCGGCTATATCCAGATTCTCCGAAGCGATGCTAGTGGCAAGGTACTGCGCTCCTTCAAACCCGCAAAACAGCCCGAAATCGCCGCTTGCGAGAAACGGCGGCAGGTCTCCATTCAGATGCGGGTCCAGCAGCCTGTTAAGCTGTCTTTCAGCCAGGACACCTACTTCGGTCAAAGCGATGTTGAGTATGTCGCAACTCATCGCGACGTACTGGCCGTGGAAATTGCCTCCGTGAAAGGTCTCTTCCGGCGTCTCGAAGAAGAGAGGATTATCGTTACAGGAATTCAATTCCTCTTCGACCACCTTAGAGGCGTAATTGAGCGTATCGAGCACAGGTCCGAGAATCTGCGGAATGCACCTCAAAGAATAGGCGTGCTGGAGAAAGACTGCGGCATCGAGGACTTCAGTGCTGCCGGAAGCATTCTTGGAAATCGAGTTCATAAGCTCTGCGTGCTGTTGGGTAAGTCCGCTCGAAGCTATACACCTGCGCAGTTCTCTGGCTATGATGATCTGGCCGAGGTGATTTCTCAATTCATGGCCTCGCGGGTCAAAGGCGCGAGTGGAAGCTCTCAGGCACTGAACGAAATCGGCCGAAGCGAGCAGAGCGATTTTGAGCAGGCGGTAGGCATTGCGCAGTGCGATGGATGCCGCGCCGGTCATAGCGGAAGTGCCATTGACAAGGGCGAGGGCTTCTTTAAATCCCGGCTTTACGGGCTTCAGGCCGTGCTCTTCGAGAACCTCCCCGGACCTGCGCACCTGCCCGTCCATTCGCACTAACCCATCGCCGATCAGAGGCAAGGACATATGAGAAAGCGGGGCCAGATCTCCGCTCGCACCGAGCGAACCCTGTTCGGGAATCAGAGGGTGTATGCCGCGATTCAAGAACTCTGCCAGCAGTTGCAGAGCCTGAACGCTCACGCCCGAATAACCCCTTATGAGGCAGTTGAGTCGGGCCGTCATTATGGCGCGGACGATTTCATCCGGGAAATGTCGCCCTCCGCCCGCCGCGTGGCTGCGCAGCAGGTTGTATTGTAACTCGCTCTTGTAGTCAGGCGGAATTATGATATGAGCCAGTTCGCCAAACCCTGTGTTGACTCCGTAAACGGGGTGTTTTTCGGCACCCCATTCTTGCACTCGATCATAGGTTTGCTTCACTTTGTCGAGCATTTCTTTGTCCAACTCAACCGGCTCTTTGTTGACGGCAACTTCGAAAAGAGTGGCTATAGTCATATCTTTACCATTAATTATCATGTCATTACTCCGGTTTTAAGATAGGGCCAGGGATTTGGAAAAGCCTCGCCGCAATGAGCTTGGAGATGTTGGTCTTGCGGCCTGGGACGACCTGTGCACACGAGGACGAAACCGCTTCCGATTCGGTTTACCGTCGACTACGCCGACGGCCGTTTTGTGAAAGGCAGCAGGCTCTCGATACTGCTAAGCCTTGCTCGATTCGGATAATTCCTTCTTTTGCCGCAGGAGCGCGCGGACTTCTTCATCGGGCAATTTGCTTACCTGCTCCATAATGCGCCTGATCTTTTCAGTCTCTTCTTGATCGGCCTGCATTGCTTCTATGCCGCTTGCGAGAGCGGCCACGGTCGGGGCATCGAAGAAACTCGCCGCCGGGTACTCGACGCCGCAGGTCTGCCTGAGTTTGTTAAGCATCTGTGTTGTCAGCAACGAGTGCCCGCCAAGTTCGAAGAAATCATCGAACACGCCTACGCCCTCGACCTGCAACACCTGTTGCCAGATTTCAGCGATGAGCCTTTCCATCGGCGTTCGAGGCGCAACAAAGCCCCGGCTCACCTCCGGGCGCTGATGATCGGGATCAGGCAAGCTCAGGCGGTCGATCTTGCCGCTATGAGTGCGAGGGAGATTGTCGAGAAAGAGTATGGCTGACGGTATCATGTAATCGGGCAACCTGTCGCTCAGAAAGCCCTTCAGCGCCGAAGAGGAAACTGCGCTCGATGTCGCCACATAGGCGATCAGGCGTTGATCTCCATCGCCCTGATCCTGAAGGATCAGAGCGCATTCGCTCACAGCCTGATGGCCTGAGAGCATCGATTCTATCTCTTCAAGCTCCACTCGCTTGCCGCGAATCTTCACCTGATTATCTATTCGGCCGCAAAACTCCAGGTTGCTATCCGCCATCCACCGTCCCAGGTCTCCCGTGCGGTAGACCCTGTCGGAATACATATCGTGAAGCGGGTTTTGAAGGTATGCACTCTCGGTCTCTTTGGGTCTCTGAAAATATCCGTCCGTCAGGTAAGGGCTTCTTATGTAGACCTCGCCCTTGACGCCCGTGGGGCAAAGCCGCTTTTCGGAATCGAGCACCAGAATCTGCCTTCCGCCGATGGCCCGGCCCACGGGTATAATTGTCCGTGCGCCGTCTCCAGGCTTTACTTCATAGAGAGTCGCAAGAATAGATTCGGTCGGACCATAAAGGTTGAACAAACGAGGTCTGAGAGGAAACCGCTCAAGCCAATCACCTGCCAGAGCGACAGGCAGGACTTCTCCTGCAACCAGCATTGTTTCGAGGTCGGGAAGCGGATCATCGTTTTCGTCGGATTGAAGTGCCAGCAAGATTTGCCGGCAAAAGCTCGGCACCGTCTGGAGCAGAGAAAGTCTATCCTGTCTGGCCCATTTGACAACGACAAGCGGATCACTCCTCACGTCAGCGGTCCCAATACAGAGCGTAGCGCCGAGGCACAGGGTACCGAATATCTCCGCATAAGATGCGTCATATGTTACAGATGCCCACTTGCCTGTTCGCTTTCCGGGCCTCACGTCGAACTGACGGGCCTGCCAGCCGATGAACTGGCAAAAGCTTCCGTGCGATTGCAGGATGCCCTTGGGCTTGCCCGTCGAGCCGGAGGTGTAGACTATGTAAGCCAGATCAGTCGAGGTTACCGCCGAATCGGTCCCGGTCGCGGGAAAGTCATTCAACCATCTCGAATCATATTTCTTATCCGAGAAATCAGAAAGGTCGTCCAGGCTCTTTTTATCTTCAAGGATAATGATCCTACATTGGGAATCAAGCGCGAATTCCCTAAATAGCAATCCGTGCGCACTCATAGCCTTCGCGTCACAAATCAGGCAAGGCGGATTTATCTCCTCCAGTATATACTTCAATCGCGCCGCCGGATAAGTCCGGTCCAGACAGAGAAAGGCCGAACCCGATTTCAGCACTCCGAGCAGCGAAACGACTTGATCGAAGCCATCATCGAGGATCAAAGCCACTGCCTGGTTCGGTCTCGCCCCCAGTTCTATCAAACCATGCGCCAGTCGATTGCTTCGAGCATTCAACTCTTGATAGCTAATCGTCTCGCCTTGAAATGAAAGGGCCGTCGCTTGAGGTCGGGCGGCCGCCTGCTCTTCAAACAGCATGTGAATCATCTGCTCCCGCGCAGGCTCGGTTGTGTCGTTCCATTCGACAAGAAAGCGTTGCCGCTCCGCCTCGGTCAGCATGGAGAGACTCGAAAGCTGCCGGCCGGGGTCCTCAGCGATGCTCTCCAGTAGGGCGTCGAAGTGCGCCAGCATGCAATCGATAGCCGCATCGGAAAACCTTCGGCGGTCATACTCGATTGTTAAGAGCAATTGCCGACCCGGCCTTATTATCAGGGTGAGCGGAAAGCCTGTGTGCCCTGTATCGCGCACGCCGAGCATTCGCACCTCTCCTGGTGGCCCCTCTGAGGGAGCATATTCCGGATAATTCTCAAATACGAAGATGCTCTCGAACAGAGGCATCCCGCGAGGCAGGCCGCTCCATCTATGTATGTCAACCAGCGGGCTGTATTCGTACTGACGGGCCTCAACCTGCTGTTTCTGAATCTCTCTCAGCCAGGGCATCAGTAACGCGTCGTCAGAGAGACGAACTCGAACCGGGAGAGTGTTAAGAAACAGGCCGACCATCGTTTCGACCCCCGCCAGATCGGGAGGCCTGCCTGAAACCACATTGCCGAAGACCACATCCTCCTCACTGCTGTAGCGGCCAAGCAGCAGCGCCCAACAACCCTGCATAAGCGTGTTCACTGTGATTTGATGCTTGCGTATCAGCGAGTAAAGCTGCGCCGATGTCTGTGCCGACAGGTGAATGTGCCGCTCGCCGAAGCCCTGCGGCGCATCTGCCGGACGAGCAGGCGAATGCGCCAGGCCGAGCGGAGTCGGTGAGGAGAAGCCTTTGAGCATCTCTCGCCAGAAGGATTCAGCCTTCAACATATCCTGCCGCTTCAGCCAGGTGATGTAGCCGGCATAGGAATGGGCAGGCTCGGTTTGGAGATCCAGGCCATTAGAAACGGCGTGATAGAATTCCATTAACTCCTTGCTGACGAGCGCCTCTGACCATCCGTCGAGCATTATATGATGATGGCTCCAGATGAATTGATAAGCTTCATCAGCAAGTCTTATGAGCGTGAGCCGCATGAGCGGCGGTCTTGTGAATTCGAATGCGTGCGCGCTGTCAGCCTTCAGGAAATCTTCCATAAGACGTTGCTGCTCAGGTTCCGGGATCGTTCGCCAATCCTGTTCCTCCCAGGGCAATTTCACATGCTTGCAGACGACTTGAATCGGCTCATCCTCACGATCTGCTTTGAAGAGTGTGCGAAAAACGGAGTGACGCTCGATTATCATCTGCCAGGCTCTCTTCAACGCCCCTGCATTGAGGTTTCCTTCAAACCTGCAAGTAAACTGCCCCGTATAGTCGCCGCTTTGGGGATTCGTGACACTGTGAAAGAGCAAACCCTGTTGCAGCGGTGACAGCGGATAGATGGCTTCGATAGTTATTTTCTCGCTAGTCATTATCAATCACCTGCCGACTCTCTGATTTCTACAATCAGATCGTCAAGCTCTTTTTGAGAGAGTTTCACGAATGGAAAGTCTGAAGGCGTGTAGCCCTCGGCCTCGCCAGACAGGCAGCGGGCGATGATCGTTTCAAGCGATGCCTGAAAGCCCTGCGCCAGCCTTTCGATAGTGGTGCGCCTATGTATATCCTTGCTGTAGGTCCATTCGATCTGAAGCCTGCCCCCTATCACACTGCCGTTGATCTGTAGCAGGTGACTTCTCATATCCTTCGGGTTTTGAGTCGGCCCGATGGCTTCCGAAGCCGGACTGAAGGACCATTCTACCGTCATTACCTGATCGAGTTGACCGAGGTAGAGAAAACTGAGTTCCGGCTGCGGGAGAGCCTTCAATCTCTCCTTTATCTTTTCATCTCCGCTGAGATAGCGGAGCAGTCCGTACCCCATGCCGCGATTTGGAATCGAGCGCAACTGTTCTTTGACCGATTTCAAGGCATCACCCGGTTCGGATGTCTCTCTTAGATCGATCAGGACCGGAAAGATAGTTGTAAACCAGCCAACGGTTCGCGACAGATCGACGTCCTCGAATAAAGCCTCGCGACCGTGCCCTTCAAGGTCAAGGAGCAAAAGGTCACGCCCGGTCCACAACCTGTATGCCTGTGCGAGGGCCGTGAGCAGAACATCGTTTATCTGTGTGTTGTAAACCTTCGGCACTTCATACAGCAGGGCAGCGGTCTGTTCCTCGCTGAGCATCAAGAGGAGGCTCTCGGCCGAAGCCAGAGTATTGATTCCCGATGGAAAATCCCTCGGTATCTGTTCGACCTGTTCTCGCGCCTCTGTGAGCCAGTAGTCGCTTTCCCCTCTGATAGCTTCTGAATCTGCATGCGCGATCAGCCTGTCAGCCCACTCCTTGAGCGAGGTCGTCTTTGGCGGAAGGTCGATCTTCTCACCGCGCGACAACTGATTGAGGGCCACCTGCATATCACCGAGCAGGGTGCGCCACGATAGCGCGTCTGTCACCAGATGATGAGCGATTATCAGGATGCGAGACGACCTTCCGTGACCGGGATCGAACATCGCCACGCGCAGCATAGACCCTTGCGAAAGCGATAGGCTGGATTGAAGATCAGCCGCCATCGCTTCGATAAAGGGGACGATCAAATCATCAGGCACCTCCGATAAATCTGTCTGTGTGAATGCGACCTCGCCGTCGAAATTTTCGCTCAACTGCTGCCAGGAGTCTGCCCCGCGAATGAAGCTAAACCTGAGAGCGTCATGGTGAATCAGCAATCGCTCAATAACCTTGAAGAGCGAACCGGGTGAAATCGCTTCCTTCGCTTCGAACATAAACGCCTGATTATAGTGGTCTGGGAAGATAAACTCCCTTTCGAAAAACCGGCGCTGAATTGGGGTCAGTTGAACCGGGCCTGTGATCGGGCCCTGTTCGGCTCGAATCGCTTGAGCGGTGTCGGCGACTGCCGCCAGCTCCTCAATCGTCTGGCATTCGAAGACCTGTTTGGGAGTAATGCGAACGCCCGACTGGTTTGCCCTAGCGATTATCTGAATGCTGATGACGGAATCGCCGCCAAGCTCAAAAAAGTTATCCTGTATGCCGACAGAATCTATCCCAAGTAATTGCTGCCATATCTCGGACAAGATTTTTTCGACCTCATTGCCAGGCGGCACATAAGGATTTCCAAGCCGGGGTCGGGGATGCACCGATTTTGATCGGGTGGCCTTCTTGAGGTCTTCGAGCGCCATTGAGGCCGTGTAAACCTTCTCCCGCCCTATTCTCTCTTCAAGCTCTTCGATTGATACGACGATCTGCGGGAACCCTGAGTCGAGAACGTGGCTGAAGACTTCCAATCCCTCTTCACAAGTCATGCCTTCGTCGGGAGAGGCGGATTGGCCGGATGTATTGACGGCCATGCCGATGTCTCGCCACCCTTCCCAGTTGACAGAAATCGTCGGCCCGCCGTTTCGAGAGTGATAACGGGCGAATGCGTCCAGAAATGTATTGGCGGCACAGTAATCAATAGCCCCCGGGCCTCCGGTCAACGAACGTATCGATGAGAAGAGCATGAAAAAATCCAGCGGCTCATCCTTGAAGAGGGCTTCGAGCACTCGCGTGCCGGTCACTTTTGGCGCGAGCACGCTTGCGGCAATCTCAGGCGTCTTTCTCTGAATGAGTGTTCCAGGCGGAAGTCCGGCCGCGTGAATGACACCATTGACTGCGCCGAATCTCTCTTTGATTCGTCCGGCCACCACACGCATAGCTTGCAGGTCCGCAACGTCCGCGCTCTCGATCATAACCTCTGCACCCGATTGCTCAAGCTCCTGCACCCTCATTATTTTTTCGCGTATTTTATGCGAGGCCTCCGCGAGCAGATGCGGCCATTCCTCTCTCGAGGGAAAATGTGAGCGTCCGACGAGCACGAGTTTTGCCCGCGCTTCGCGTCCCAGATATTTCGCAATCTCAAGTGATATGCCGCCCAGGCCGCCCGTGATGAGATAGACGCCTTGCTCACGCAACCGAGCGGGAAAGCCCGACCCACTTTCGATTCCGACTCTTTCAAAAGACTGTATCCAGCGATGCCGTCCACGATATGCAATGATCTGATCGGTTCGACCCGTTGTGAGTTCAAGCACAAGGTTGTCAATCAACTCCTCTTCCCTGCGGGTGCCAAGCTCAGGAAGCGATATGTCTATGCTGCGGCAGGTGACTTTGGGAGTCTCTTGCGGGATGACTTTGCAGGGGCCTAAAAGGGTTGCCTTCTCAGGGCAAAGCGGCTCATCTCCTGTGACCTCCTGCATGTCATTTGAGATAATCACCATTTCAATCGCATCAGCCTTCGAGTCGTTCCCGAGCGCCTGCACGATTATCTGCTCTCCGAGCGCCTTGGCCAGAAAGAGTAGGCTGAAAAATCCTGAATCCTGATGCGACTTCAGGTCATCGATTTCGCATACATCTCCTTCCTCTACAGTCACACTCAGCATATGCACGATTCGTTGAACCGCCCTTCCCGATCTCTGTATGGCTCTCAGCAATTGTTCATAATGCTCTGGCTCTCGCGGATCTATCTCATAGAACCCCTCGTCAACCTCGCAAAAGCGCCCACCCGCAGCCACGGTCATGACCTGTTCCCCCCGCCCTTTGAGTCGCTCGATGATTCGCGAGCCGATGCCGCATTCATCAACAAACACCAGCCAGCATAAAGGCTCCAACCGATTTTCAGGCACTGGCGCACGACTCGCGCAGGATTGTTTCCACACGGGCACATAGAACCAATCGGCGATGTCGGGTCTCTTCTTCTCTGATGTCGCGAAACCATGCGAGTCGGATTCTGGTTTCAACATCGTGGATTGCGATAATCCTACCCAGTAGCGCTGGCGCTCGAACGGGTATGTCGGCAGATGAATGCGGCGGCGGCGATGTCGCGAATGAAAAGAATTCCAATCGCTCCTCGCGCCAGCTAACCATAGCTGCCCAATCGCGTTCAGCAGTCTAAGGTCGTCGGGTTGATCGACTCGCGCTCCGGGTAATGAAGGTATTACGACCGGGTCTCGAAATTCTCCCTTCTGTCTCTTGACCAGCGCGCTCAATACCTGCCCGGGGCCGACTTCGAGCAGGATATAGCCCCCATGCAATAACTGACTGACTCCCGATGAAAACCGCACTGCCTGTCGAATTTGCCTGGCCCAATAGTCCGGCGCAGTTGCTTCCTGCTCGGTGATCCATGTGCCGGTGATATTGGAAACAAACGGTATCCTGGGGCTATTGAGCTTCACGGTTCTTATACGCTCGATGAAAGGCTCTACGACAGGATCAACCATGTGTGAATGAAAAGCATGAGATGTTCTGAGCCTTCGGCACGCCACGCCCTCCTCCTGAAGTTGAATTTCCAAATTCTCAACAGCCTCAATCGGACCTGAGACCACACAAGAAGAGGGGCCGTTTATGGCAGCAATCGAAAGGTACGCGCCCGTCCGCTGTCTGGCCTGCTCTTCGGATAATTCAATGGCTAGCATCGATCCTCCGGGCAGCGATTGCATCAACTGTCCGCGCGCAGCCACCAGGCTCAACGCATCTTCGAGGGAAATCACTTCCGACAAGGTTGCGGCAACGTACTCGCCTATGCTGTGCCCTATCATCGCTTCCGGGTGCACTCCCCAGGAGCGCAACAATCGAGCCAGGCTGTAGGAGATCACAAAAATCGCGGGCTGAGTTATGGAGGTCTGATCGAGTTGCCGCTCGGCCAGTTCAATCATATCATCGCGCGGATAGAGCAGATCGCGCAGATCGAGGCCCAGGTGGGGTATGAGGAATTCAGAACAAAAATCGACCTGTTTGCGGAACTGAGGCTCGGCATTATAGAGGTCTCGCCCCATATTGACGCGCTGTGCGCCCTGTCCTGGAAACATGAAGGCAACCGGCTTCGCGCCCGATTCCACAGTGCGCGTCTGCACACGCCTGGCGTCCTGCGATTCAAAGGCGTCGAGCGCATCCTGCAAATCCCTACAGACGAGCATACGTCTATAATTGAATGCCCTTCGACCTATTTGAAGTGTGTAGGCCACGTCAGCAAAGTTGACCTCCGGGTTATTTTGCAAGTGTTGGATAAGATTCGAGGTCTGCTTCTCAAGGGCGGAGTCTGTCCGAGCCGACAAAACCAGCAGTTGATGGCGGCGGAAGGGACCGGAAGGCAAGGCGCGCGGAGCTTCTTCAAGAATCACATGAGCGTTGGTTCCTCCTATGCCGAATGAACTGATGCCCGCCCGACGAGGAGTCTTACCCGCCTTCCATTCCGACAGCACAGCGTTCACATAGAAAGGAGTGTTTTCAAAATCGATCTTCGGATTCGGAACCTTGAAATGCAGGCTCGGAGGGATCATACGGTGCTTGAGGGCGAGGACGGTCTTGATCAATCCGGCGATTCCTGCTGCGGTATCGAGGTGACCTATATTTGTTTTTACAGATCCGATGGCGCAGAACTGCTTCTTGACGGTCGCCTCTCCGAAAGCCTGCGTCAATGCTTCTATCTCTATAGGGTCTCCGAGGGCGGTTCCCGTTCCATGAGCTTCGACGTAGGTGATAGTCGCCGGATCGAATTCGGCCATGATCTGAGCCGCCCTGATTGCTTTTGCCTGTCCCTCGACGCTCGGCGCAGTGTAACTGACTTTCAAAGAGCCATCGTTATTGATGGCCGAGCCTTTGATTACGGCTTCGATGCTGTCGCCGTCCGCTACTGCATCTGCAAGACGTTTGAGCACAACTATGCCTATACCGTCACCATCGACGGTCCCCTGTGCCTCGGCATCGAAAGCCCTGCAATGGCCGTCGGGCGAAGCGACTTCTCCGTCTTCGTACAAGTAGCCGGCCTTTTGCGACACACCTATAGATACGCCTCCGGCCAGAGCCATGTCACACTCGCCGCCGAGCAATGCGCGGCATGCCAGATGAACAGCGACGAGCGATGTGGAACAGGAGGTTTGAATGGAAACCGAAGGCCCCCTGAGATTCAGTTTGTATGAAACTCGCGTCGCCAGATAATCTTTGTCATTTCCAATAACGATTCGCCTGCCGCCCACGGACTCCGCAAGCGAGGTCGTCGACAGTATATTGAAGAGATAGAGATTCTTATCGCCCCCCGCATAGACACCTATTGGGCCTGAGTAATTTTCAGGGTCGTAGCCCGCGTCTTCGAGCGACTCCCAGGCGCATTCGAGGAAGAAGCGATGCTGAGGATCGATTATCTCGGCTTCTCTGGGGCTGATGCCGAAGAAGGCTGCGTCAAAGAGGTCAATATCTCCAAGAGCGCCTTTGGCTCGAACATAGTTCGGGTTGGAAAGCAAAACCGGGTCTATGCCCGCAGCCTCCAGTTCTTTGTCGGAGAAAGACGAAATCGTCTCGATGCCATGGCTCAAATTTCGCCAGAAAGCTTCGGCATTATCGGCCCCCGGGAATCGGCACGACATGCCTATGATTGCGATTTCAAGACCGTTGGTTTCAACTGGCGATTCGGAATTACTCATCATTTTCTCTCGCTGCATTCCGGCTGCGCTGAAGCTGTTTCAGCAGCCGATTCTTACCGGCTTCCAACCGCGCAGTCATATCCTCTTCCGGCCTGGACGCGGAGCGTTGAGCCTCACCTTTAGTCAGGTGATCGGAGAGCGCGCTAATGGTTGGATACCTGAATAAATCCAGGACCGTCAGATCGCGTTTGAGCGCGTCACGCAGCTTGCCATGTGCCTGTATCATCATCAATGAATTGCCACCCAGATCGAAGAAGTTATCGTTTACGCCCACCAAATCTACGCCTAGCATCTCCTGCCAGACGGAAGCGATGGACTGCTCGATCATGGTGCGAGGCGGCACAAAGACAGCTTCGAGTTCAGGCCGGATTTTTTCGGGGGGCGGCAATGCCTCGCGGTCCAGCTTGCCATTGCGATTCAAAGGCAGGCGATCAAGGAACACGAATGCCGATGGCATCATGTAATCGGGAAGCTTTTCTCGCAGATAACTCTGTAACTCGCTGGTCGCGGGCGCGCGTCCAGCCGAATTCGAAGGAGGCTCTCCGGTCTGATCGGCTTTGTTAAGTGGCGGTCTCTTTCCAGGTTTGATTTCGGGGACCACATAAGCCACTAGTCGGTGATTGCCGGGATTGTCGCTTCTGATCATAGTCACGACTTCACTCACTATCGGGTGAGCGGCAATCGCCGCTTCGATCTCACCCAGTTCTATGCGATAGCCTCTCAGTTTCACCTGATGATCGGCTCGCCCCAAAAACTCTATCTCCCCTCCTTCCAGGTGTCTTCC
>JAKEHD010000157.1 GCA_022615215.1 Blastocatellia bacterium | reverse complement strand
GGAAAAGAGTCTTCCTTTTGATGAGGAAAAGAGTCTTCCTTTTGATGAGGAAAAGAGTCTTCCTTTTGAGGCGGTCGCGGAATCGCTTGCTGAAGAGACCGCTGCGGAAGCGGACGAGGTCGTTGTGGAAGAGGCGAGCGACGCGGACGAGGCCGCTGAAGAGGCTGCTACGGAAGAAGAGGTGAGTGAGACAAGCGAAGCCGCTGTGGAAGAGACAGGCGAAGCGGGCGAGGTTGCCGAAGACGAAACCCCGGACGAAGAGAAATGAAAAGGGAAGACGAACCGTTTGCGGCTTCCGGTGAGGCGAGCGATTGCGACGGGCTGCGAATTCCTGCTTCATTTTTTCATCGCTGCTAGACTGTTACCGGACGGTTTGTTATCATCGGGTGCGGGATGCTGAGGGCACATAAAGATTTCTTTCTTGGCATTCCGCTTCTCTTTTTTGTGGAAGAAAGAAATCTTTGAAGAAAGAAATCTTTATCGGTTTGTGCCTCATAACGGTCGCGCCGCCCCTGTCAGGTCTGAAGCTGTGATCAGGCGCGATGGAACAAGCTATCTAACAAACAGGAATAAGGGCTATGACGCGAGCGGCCTCGGGCGATCCTTTTCTCGAAAAAGGGCTTCCATCGAACGTAGAAGCGGAACGTTCGATACTCGGCGCTATACTGCTCGACAACGCCGTTTGCAATCAGGCCGTGGAACTGATGCGGCGCGATGAGTTTTTCCTCGACTCGCACCGCCGCATATTCGATAAGATGATCTCGCTCAGTGAGCGAGGATTGCCCATAGACCTCATAACCCTTACCGACGAACTGCGGCGCGCAAGCGAATTCGAGCAGATAGGCGGCGCTACCTATATCGCGTCGCTCATCGACGGAGTGCCGCGCACAGACACCATAGAGCCTTACGCGAAGATCGTAAAAGCGAAGGCGATGCTCAGGCGGCTCATCACCGCGTCGAACCACATAATAGCCCGCTGCTTCGACGACGAAGACGATCCCGAAATAATAATCGACGAAGCCGAACAGATGATCTTTCAGATAGCCGAAGACCGAATACGACAGGGCTTTCAATACATTGGCGATGTCGCTCAACGCCGCCTCGAACAGATAGAGCAGATGGCCGGTCGGCCCGAAATGATCACAGGGGTCGCCACAGGATTTACCGATTTCGATCAGATGACCTCCGGCCTGCAACGCCAGGATCTAATCATCATCGCCGCCCGTCCCTCTCAGGGAAAATGTCTCGCTTACGATTCGGAAATAGTCCTCTCCGATGGCAGCCTGACGACCATCGAAGAGATTTATCGCCGCCGCCCCGGCGAGGGGCTGCTGACTCTGAACAGCGATTGGAAATTCACATTCACACGCCCTGCGGGCTTCGTTGACGACGGATTGAAACCTGTTTATCGAGTCACCACGCGGCTGGGACGTTTCGTCCGGTCCACGATCACACATCCTTTTTTAACGCTCAACGGATGGCAGCGCCTTTCGGAACTGAAGCCCGGCGACCGCATAGCCGTCCCTCGCAATCTCGAAGTCTCAGGCTCGGAGATGATAAGCGAGAGCGAAGTCGAACGACTGGCTGGCTCGATTGCGAAAGTTAATTTGGCGGAAAGATCGTCTGAAACCGCAAGCGGCGATCCGGCATTGCAAAAAAAGGATGAAAAGCCCGCGCTGACGCCTGGGCTGCTGACTTCACCGCTCGAAGAGCGCAGCTTGTCGAACGAGAAGACCGAAAACGACGGTATTCCGCCCCTCGTCTTCAAACTCATCCGCCCGCAACTGGCGCTCTTTTTGAACAGGCTTTTTGCCGCAGGCTGCTCAGTTGATTGCGATGCGCCGCTCGTAGGTTATGCGAGCGCGAGCGAGCGATTGATAAGACAGGTCCAACACCTGCTCCTGCGATTCGATGTAATCGCTTCCGTAAAGAGTGCCGGTGAAGACGGCTGGCAATTAGAGATCACAGATTTCTATTCGCTGAAAAACTTCATCTCGGAGATCGGAACACTCGGCAAATCAGCTATCAGCTATCAGCCGTCAGCCATCAGCTACAGACGATCACCCCTGACGCGCGATAAATCCGCAATCCCCTTCATCCTTCACCCTTCATCCTTCATCCTTCCCCCGACCCCCGACCCCTGCCCGACCGATGTTTACTGGGACGAGATCGTTTCCATAGAGTATGCCGGATGCAAACAGGTATACGATCTGACCATCGCGGAGACGCATAACTTCGTAGCCAACGACATCTGCGTTCACAACACGGCGCTCGCCCTGAACATGGCGCAGTACGCGGCAAAGAACGGAAACACCATAGGCGTATTCAGCCTTGAGATGTCGGCCGAGCAATTGGTATCGCGGCTGCTCTGCTCGGAAGCGCGCGTCGATGCGCACCGCTTGAGAACAGGCTACCTCAACCGCGAAGAGTGGGCGCGTCTTGCGGATGCGCTGCGCCGTTTGACCGAGACCCAGATATACATAGACGACACGGCGGGCACGGGCGTCCTGGAGATGCGGGCCAAGACGCGCCGCCTGAAAGCCGAGCACGGTCTCGACCTTTTGATAATAGATTACATGCAGTTGATGTCGGGCCGGGGGCGGACGGAATCGCGCCAGCAGGAGGTCTCGCAAATATCGCGCGACCTCAAGGGGTTGGCAAAAGAACTCGATATTCCGGTCATAGCGCTCTCTCAGCTATCGCGCGCCCCTGAGATGCGCAGCGACCACCGCCCGCAGTTGAGCGATTTGAGAGAGAGCGGATGCCTTGCCGGAGAGAGCCTCATCACGCTCGCAGACACCGGCGCGCAGGTTCCCATTCGCGATATGGTCGGCAGATCGGGATTCGCCGTGTGGGCCTTGAATGAAGAGACCATGCAGATTGAGCGCGCTCTGGTCAGCCGCGCATTTTCGACCGGGGTCAAACCCGTATATAGATTGACCACACGGCTTGGCCGTTCAATTCGAGCTACGGCTAATCACAAGTTCCGAACCTTACAGGGATGGAAACGTCTTGACGAGATTCGCCCCGGAGATCGTCTGGCCGTGCCGCGCGAGATTTGCAGTCCATATCACCAGACGATGAGTGATGCCGAACTTGCTTTGCTCGGCCATCTTATAGGCGATGGCTGTACGCTCCCCCGCCATGCGATTCAGTACACGACAAGAGAACGCGATCTGGCCGAAATAGTGGCCTCTCTCGCCAGAGAAGTTTTCGGCAGTGAAATTGAGCCGCGCATAAGGCAGGAGCGAAGCTGGTATCAGGTCTATCTCTCTTCGACGCGGCATCACACTCACAATGTTCGTAGCGCCGTATCCGAATGGATGAGCGATCTGGGAGTATGGGGGCTTAGGTCTTATGAAAAGCGTGTCCCTGATAAGGTCTTCGAACAGCCGCGTTCAGCCATCGCGCTGTTTCTCAGACACCTGTGGGCGACGGATGGGTGCGTGCGAATGAAACCTGGCTTTTACCCGCCCGCTGTCTATTACGCTTCAAGCAGCGAACGGCTGGCGAGAGATGTTCAGTCGCTCCTGCTGCATCTTGGCATCAACGCGATACTGAGGCGAAAACCGCAAAACGGAAAAGGTCGCGATCAATTTAGCGTTTCGTTGAGCGGCAAACCTGATCTTGACCCTTTTATCAGTCAGGTCGGCGCAGTGGGTCAGTACAAGACTGAAGGTTTGCGACAGGTGGCAGAATACATAGAGGGCCGCACTGCGAACACGAACAGAGATGTAATTCCAAATATAGTCTGGAAGGAGTACATAATTCCTGCTATGCAGAAGTCAGGCATTACTACACGCGAAATGACGAGAATCAGAACGGCTTGCCGCATCACTCATCTCTACAATCAGAACCTGAGCCGCGAGCGCGCTGCCAGAATCGCCCAGGTGGTGAATTGCGAAATGCTGAACAATCTGGCGCACAGCCACGTCTACTGGGATCAGATTATTTCCATCGAACCTGATGGCGAGGTGGAGGTCTACGACCTGACAGTAGATGATCTACACAACTTCGTGGCGAATTGTATAATTTCTCACAATTCAATAGAGCAGGATTCGGACGTAGTGTGTTTCATTTATCGCGAAGAGGTATATAATCAAACGGATGAAAACCGGGGCGTCGCTGAACTCATCATAGGCAAGCAGCGCAATGGCCCTGTGGGAAACGTGCAGTTGGCGTTCTTGAAAGAATTCACTCGTTTCGAAAACATGTGGCGCGAATAGTCGAACGAGGAGGCCGCGAAGATGGGTGATGAAGAAATAAATGGCGATGAGACCCCGGAGTCGTTCGACGATCTCTCTTTCAGCTTTCAGCCTTCGTCCCTCATTCTTTCCGAATCGCGGCCTACCTGGGCCGAGATCAATCTCGACAACCTGGTTCACAACTTCCGCGAGATGAAAGAGGTCGTCGACCCTGATGTCGCAATACTTGTCGCCGTGAAAGCCGACGCCTACGGTCACGGAGCGCCGGATTGCGCGCGCGCGCTTGAGCGAGCAGGCGCATCATGGTTCGGCGTCGCCCTGCCCGAAGAAGGGGTCGCGCTCAGAGAGTCGGGCATAAGGCGGCCTATACTCTGCCTGGGCGGTTTCTGGGAAGGCCAGGAGGATATGCTCATCGCGCGCGGCCTTACTGCGGCGATCTTTCGCCCGGACCTGCTCGAACTCCTCGACCGCGCAGCCCGCCGCGCGGGACGCATCGCAAGTTATCATCTCAAGGTCGATACGGGTATGGGACGGCTCGGCGTGCCTCATCGAGAACTCGGAGATTTTCTCGACCACACGGCGCGGTTTGAAAAAGTCCGGCTCGAAGGCGTGATGAGCCATTTCCCATCGGCGGATGAGCCGGAGAAAGACGAATTTACAAACAACCAGATGGACCTTTTGGAAGAAGCGGTCGAGATGGTTCGCGCGCGCGGCCACAACCCGACCTGGATTCATCAGGCCAATAGCGCAGCCGCCCACGCTTACCCGCGTTCGCATGGCAACCTGATTCGTATAGGCGGCGTGGCTTACGGTCTGTGGCGCGACGCGACCAGCCCCGACGTAGAACCTCTGGATTGGCAACCCGTCATGTCGCTTCACACGCGCATAATGTTTTTAAAAACGGTGCCGCCCGGCACGCCGCTCGGATACGGCGGCTTATTTGTGACCGAACGCGAGAGCCGCGTAGCGACCCTCGCGATAGGCTATGAAGACGGATTGCCGGGCACGCTTTCAAACCGGGGCCGCGTCATCCTGCACGGGCGCTTCGCTCCTATCGTGGGGCGCGTGAGCATGGATTTGACTCTGGTCGATGTCACGGATGTAGCGGGCGTGGAGGTCGGCGACGAGGTCATAATAATCGGACGACAGGGCGCGTGCCATATCACCGCAGAAGATATAGCGGAAATGACAGGAACTATTTCTTACGAAATCACCTGCCGCATAAGCGACCGCGTGCCGAGGGTTTACATAGGCGGGGGATGAGGGGAAGGCGCGGCAACTCAAAAACCCGGTTCCCATATTCCTCGAAGGTCGAGCGAGAACCCCGGAAGTGATGATTCGCCTGAAAGCGTTTGAGGGTTATCGAGACATTCGGCCTCGATGTCCGGGCGATAGATGTAGACCTGCCTGTTTTGCGTATCGATCAACCAGCCCAATTGCGCACTGTTGGCGAGATATTCTTCCATCTTCTCTTTTGCAGCAGTGAGGCTGTCGGAGGGCGAGCGCAATTCGATTACGAAGTCGGGGCAGAGCGGGAGAAACTTCTTCTTCTGTTCGCCGGTGAGCGCGGCCAGCCGCTCCCGCTTCACCCATGACCCGTCGGGAGACCGCGTGGCCCCGTTGGGAAGGATGAACCCTGTCGACGAGTCAAAAGATACTCCTGTGCCATTTTGTTTGGCCCAGATTCTAAGCTGGGTTGTGAGTTCCGCATTTCGGTCGCCCGTCTCTCCTCCGGTTGGCGGCATAATTATCAAGTCTCCCTGAGCAGTGCGCTCTATGCGCAACTCCGAGTTGATCTGACAAAATTCGAAGAACTCCGCATCGCTCATATCGAACGCAGGCGGCATGTTTATCACCATTTGCACGGGATCAGTTTTAGTAAAGACTTTAGCCATAAAAACCTTCCGCCGTCATTATATCACTGCCTTTCCTTGTAAGGTCTACTTTTCGAGTTTGATGGGCACGCGCGTCGGTCAGTTATGATTTTCATCTTTGTGCATCGCTTTTTTATTTGCCATCCAGGACTCGGTATTATGCAAACCTTTTCTACGAGCCGCTTTTCTACTTGACTCAAATCGCCTGAGCTATAGAATTGAAATAACCCCGTTACGAGCAGGCGGCCGTTGACTCTACTGCGAGTCGGAGTTTCATCATGCAAGAATATCTCGACCGTTTTCGCGATCACCTGAAATACGAGCGCAACGTGTCGGAGCACACATTGCGCAATTACCTGAGCGACCTGGACCAGTTCCACGATTACCTGTGCCCTGTCGGGTCCGACGGCCATCGGCGCTACATAGATATAAAGCAGGTAGACCACATAACGATTCGCGAATACCTGTCAAAGCTCTATCAGGAGAAACGCAAGAAGACCTCCATCGCAAGAAAGCTTGCGACCCTCAGAACCTTCTTCAAATTCCTCTGCCGCGAACAGGTGGTCGAAATGAACCCCGCGCGGCTGGTCTCAAGCCCGCGATTGGAGCAGAAGCTTCCGAAAGTGCTATCGGTAGAAGACGTGATACGCTTCATCGAATCGCCCGATCTTGAAACCGTGCTGGGCAAGCGCGACCGCGCCATACTCGAACTGCTGTATGCATCCGGCATTCGCGTGTCGGAGCTTGCGGGTATGAATATCGATGACATAGATTTCAAGCACGAATCGATACGGGTGCGCGGCAAGGGGCGAAAGGAACGCATAGTGCCTTTCGGCTCGCACGCCAAAGAAGCATTGCAGACTTATCTCGGCGTGAGGGGCGAGCTGTTGATCGAAGCTTCGGAAGAAGAGCGCGACCCGATGGCAGTGTTCTTGAATTATCAGGGCACGCGCATCACGACCCGTTCGGTCGGACGCATGATCGACAAGTACGTGCGCGAATGCGCCATGGCACATGACATCAGCCCGCATTCGCTGCGCCATTCGTTTGCCACACATCTGCTATCGGCGGGCGCTGACCTTCGCGCCATTCAGGAATTGCTCGGACACGCGCGCCTTTCGACCACACAGGTCTACACACAGGTCTCTATGGAGAAGCTCATGGAGGTCTACGACAAGACCCACCCGAAAGCATGAATTTAGTCCGTGGTCCGTGGTCCGTTGCAAATGTATTATGCATTCAATCTTTTCTGGAGCTATACCGTATATGGCTTCGCAATGATCACCAGCCCCGACATATTGGGTCTGTGCATTCGAAATGCCTGGCATATAAGCACGCACTTGCAAACAGCAAAACAACGGATGGAAGCGTACTCGCTGCCGGACAACGGACAACGGACAAACGCATCTACTTCTTGCGGTACTTCTCGAACCAGGCTTGCAGGTAAAGCTGTTGCAATAACTGGTGCGAGGGCCGCCGCCAGCCGTGAAATTCATCCGGCATGCGAACTAGCAAGGTCTCTTTCTTGAGCATCTTCAAAGCGCGATAATACTCTTCGCTCTGACCCATCGGAGTGCGCAGATCGGCCTCGCCCGTCATGACCATGGTCGGGGTCTTCACCTTCGCAACGTAATGCAGAGGCGACCGCACGGCGAACTCCATAGGGTCTTCCCAGGGGTATTTCTGAAACTGGTTGTACCAGTTGGGCCCGTCCGTAGTCCCCACGAATGAATGCCAGTTGATCACGGGTCTCATGGAGACTGCCGCTGTGAAACGATCAGTGTGGCCGACTATCCAGGCCGTGAGCACCCCGCCGCCTGAGCCGCCGCAGACGAAGAGGTTCCTTTCGTCAATCCATCCCTTCGCGAGGGCGGCATCGACTCCGGCCATCAGGTCGTCATAGTCCTTGCCCGGATAGGAATACTGTATGCCGTTCACGAAGTCCTGACCGTAGCCCGTGCTCCCGCGCGGGTTGGTATAGAGCACGCCGTAACCGTTTGCCGAAAAATTCTGCCAGGCCCAATTGAAGCCGACCGAGTACATGGACCAGGGGCCGCCGTGAATCCACAGCAGAAGAGGATACTTTTTAGCGGGATCGAAATTGGCGGGCTTTATCAACCAGCCCTGCACCTTGAGGCCATCTTTCGATGTGAACCATAACTCTTCCGCATCGCCGAGCGCCACGCCATCCAGCACGTCCGTATTCACGTCGACGAGTTCCTTCACAACGGCCGTGTTCTTCGCATTGAAGGTGACGAGGGTGCCCGGCTCTTTGAAGCTTGAGCGGACAGAGGCAATCTGCCCGTTCTTCGCAAGTGAAAAACCGCCGAGGTTATGAACGCCGTCTGTGAGCTTCCTTGTTTTGCCGTCGAGCGAAGCGAAATAAATCTGCGTCGAGCCGCGCTCGCCCACAGTGTAATAGACGCCCGAACCATCCGCAGCCCACGTGACATTGCCGGGTGAATTGGCAAGATCGCCTGCCCACATCTTTTTGTTCCCGCCCTGACTGTCCATAAGGTAGAGGCTCGACAGATGGCTCGTGTACATCCTGTCGTCATAGCCCATGTAGGCTATCCATCTGCCGTCGGGAGAGACCTGTGCTCCTCTATCGGGGCCTTTGCGGTCGGTGAGGGCTTTCACTTCGAGGGTCTTCATATTGATGGCATAGATTTCGCTATCGCCTCTGAGGTACTCTGCATCCGGCTTGCGAATGGCGGAAACATACATGGTGTTTCCGTCTGAGGACCATTCGGGATTGCTGTAGCTGTATTTGTCATTCGTGATCTGGCGAGGTGTGCCGCCGAGGGTCGCGTCGATGACGAAGACATGGTTATGTCCGACGGGCAGCGGTCCCTGTCCGTCGCGCGCCCAGGTGAGGCGATCGACTATGACGGCGGGGCTGGCCCATTGCGCGCCTCTCGGACGTTCGGGGAGCTTGACCGGCAGAAGCTGTTCCCTGTCGGGCACAAACATCGTGAAGGCGATCTGTTTGCCGTCTGGCGACCATCGGAGGCCGCCGGGCGAGCGTTCGAGATGGGTGAGTTGAGCCACGTCGCGCGTGTCTACCCATAAGACGTGCAACTGAGTGGTGCCGTCGCGGTTCGAGAGAAAAGCGAGCCGCTTGCCGTCGGGCGACCAGACGGGAGAACTGTCTCGCCAGTTGCCGTGCGTGAGCTCGCGCACCCGTGTGCCTTCAACATCCACGATCCAGAGGTTGCTCGCGTAGCGGTCCTTCATCTTATCGACCCACGTGCGGGTGAAGATGATCTGTTTCCCATCGGGAGAGATGTTCGGACTGCCGACGCGCTCCATTTCCATGAAGGTCTCTTTATCGAGCAGCTTCTTACCGTTGCCGAGCGTCGGCGTCATAAAACCGACCGATACGATCAATAGGAATATCGCGAGTGATCGGGTTGCTTGCTTTATCATGGTGGCCTCCTTTTACCTGAAAGTCTTTGTGTTCCACTGAGAGTAAACGCTCTCGTGTGTTTGCGCCGCAGCCTCTATGTATTGCGCCTTGACTTACGGCCTGATGGCACAGAATATTGCATTGACTGCTCCGGCATGTCAAATGACCCGGAAGAGGATCGAAAGCTTATGACCACTCCCGCGCACGAATCTGGCACGCTCGACAAAGATTTCTTTCTTAAAGACTTCTTTCTTGTTGCGCTCGATTCATATCGAATCGAAGGGATTGCGGAGGTGATGACGCCTGCGCTTGCGATCTATCCTGAAATCGTCGACGCAAACATACAGGTTGCTCTTCGATTACTCGGAGGCGAGGCTGATCGCTGGCGTCCGCATGTGAAGACGGCAAAGCTCGGCTGTGTCATGCGCCGAATGGTGGAGATGGGAATCAGGAACTTCAAATGCTCGACCACACTTGAGCTTGCGACGATAATCGAAGCGGGCGCGGAGGATGCGTTGCTCGCCTACCCTGTCGTAGGAGCGAACGCCCGCCGGGTCCGTGAAATCGCAGAAAGATTTCCTGAGACTAAGGTTTCTGCACTCGTAGAAACCGCTGAACAGATCGAAGTATGGAGCGGAAGCCGGATATGTCTTTTCATAGATGTGAATCCGGGCATGGATCGCACGGGAATAGAACAAGAGCGAATTGACGAAATCGTCCGTCTCGCCGCGTCTATCGAATCAGCGGGACTTGGGTTTGGCGGGCTGCATTATTACGACGGGCATCTGTCGAAATACGCTCTCCCGGAACGCGAAGCCGTAGCCCATCGCGGATACGATCAGTTGATGAAGATCGTGTCTGCCGTCGAAGGCGCGGGCATAAATATTCGAGAAGTCATCACAGCGGGAACCCCTGCCTTCCCCTGCTCGATTTCTTATCGGGCATTTTCCGAAGCACAATTCACGCATCGCGCATCGCCCGGCACTATAGTCTATTGCGATTGCACGAGCCTCGCGCAACTGCCTGCGGAATGGGGCTTCCGCCCGGCCGCGGTCGTTGTATCTACGGTGGTGAGCCGCCCGTCTTCAAATCGCTTCACGGTTGACGCGGGCCACAAGACTGTCTCGGCCGACGCGGGAGTGCCGACCTGCGCAATCTTGGGCCGACCGAACTTTATTCCTCAGAAGCCAAGCGAAGAGCATCTCCCCGTAGAAGCCCCTGCGGGTTCGGCCCTTCCATCGATTGGCGAAGCAGTCTATCTCGTTCCCCGGCATATATGCCCGACGGTGAACAATTTCGATCATGCCCTTCTTGTATCCGAAGGGCGCATCACAGGAGTCGAGCGAGTGACCGCACGCGGGCGCGAAGCTCCATTCAAATGGGAGGATACTGTTCCGGGATGATCTCAGGATACTACCGAAGCCTTCCTGATTTGCCGCAATCTGTGATCTCGTCCTTATCCGAGCCGATGAGCAGGATCTGAAAAGCGCCTCGCGCCCGCTCGTCGAACGAAGCGCGCCGATAGCGGCGAAAAGTATCGTCCGCCAGTTGTAATCTCTCTTCTATCTCGATGTCCGAAAGCGTATCGAAAACTTTAAGTTGCTCGCCTGTCGCGGGGTTGATGGTCGCTATAGCCATATCGCTTCACCTCACTCGGTCTTTTTGATACTCGCCGTCTCTGGTACGATTGACTTTCAAGTTTACCGCAAGAGAACGAAGCGAATCTACGGAGGTCTGCGCTATGGCGAAAGCGATTGATATGCATGTTCATTTGCCCACGCCCGGTTTTCTCGATGGGGCGATAAAACTTTATGCGGCGGCGGCCGAGAGGTTCTTTCGCAACTCGGTGCCCCGCCGCGAAATGGATGAGGTGGCGCGCCTCTACGAAGAACTCGATATCACAGGCGTGTTGCTTGCGTGGGACGCAGAGACCGCTACAGGTTTGCCGAGGCTCTCTAATGATGAGGTGGCCGATATTGTAAAAGCTTATCCGGGGCGATTCATAGGCTTTGCTTCGGTCGATCCCTGGAAAGGCGAATGGGCAATCAAAGAGATGGAGCGCGCGATCATTGAATTAGGATTGAGCGGCGCGAAGTTCCACCCCGGCTTGCAGGCATTCTATCCGAACGACACAAAGTTTTATCCCCTCTACGAAAAGATATGTGCGCTCGGCGTGCCTGCGCTTTTTCACACGGGCACGAACGCGCTCGGAGCAGGCGAGCCGGGCGGGATGGGCGTTAAAATGGATTACACGCGGCCGATATACCTCGATATTGTGGCCGCAGATTTTCCCGAACTGACCATAATCGGCGCACATCCTGCGTGGCCCTGGCACGAAGAGATGCTTGCCATCATCGGCCACAAATCGAACGTCTTCATGGACCTGTCGGGCTGGTCTCCGAAATACATTCCGCGCGCAATAATGGACGAGGCGCGCACTCGCTTGCAGGACCGCATACTGTTTGGAAGCGATTACCCTTTCATAACCCCTCAGAGATGGCTCGCCGACTTCGACGCCCTCGAAGGTTTCTCTTCAGAGGTGCGGCAGAAGATACTGCACGACAACGCCGCGCGGATACTGAAGCTCGGAGAGCCTTCATAATAGACCGGCCATCAGCTATCAGTCGTCCGACCTCGATGTGGTGATCGAAGATCAATGGCTGACGACCGTTGCAATTCGCTGTTTACGTATCAGGCTTTATTATTTCGACTCATAAATGAGCTCTTTCTTATTGCCGCCGCCCCTGATCGCTCCCGTCATCGCTCCGATACCGGCTCCGATGCCTGCGCCGATCAATCCGAAGATGACCGCCAGATCACCCCTTTCCAGGTCTTCATAATTGCCAATCCCGACTCCCATACTCACACCTGCGCCGCCTCCTATCGCTGCGCCTATGAGGCTGGATTTGCCGATGGATTTGCCTATTGATCGCGGCACCACTCGATGGACCTTCGATATTTTACTCTGGTCCAGGTCAGTGGTTTTATTCTTATATTCCAGAGAGAGCGTCGTATCAGAAACGCCAGAGAGCGTTCCCTCCACTTTCTTTCCATCCTTGAGCCTCACAGACAGCCTCGTCCCATTCGGCAACGACTTAACAACTATCCAGTCACTTGAGGGAGCCGTCTTTTGCATGGCCACAGCCGCGCTTGAATTCATCAAGAGTATTATCAACGCGAGGCCAACCGCCAGGGTTTTCGTCTTCATCGTAATCTCCTTACAGGTCAAAATTTGCCCTTTCGGGCATGTGCTTGTAAAAGTCAGGGCAAAAGAGGTGCCAGAAGTGAAAGGTGTATAACTTTTACAGAACCGGTGCTATTTATGAAATTCGGCGAACGGCTGGACTACGGCATGCAGTAAAAGCCTGACTAATAGAGCCTGATTTTGCAGAGCGTGCGATTCCGATTTTAGGATTCGAGCCTGTGGGAGCGCAGCCGCTCATAAGGTTGCACAGCTTGACAATTTCACCGGGTACCCTGTATTTTGAAAATCCCGGTAAGCATTGGGCCAGCGTAGCTCAGTTGGTAGAGCATCGGTTTCGTAAACCGGAGGTCGTCGGTTCAAGTCCGACCGCTGGCTTCATTTTTCAATTGTTTCGAAGTAGTTTTTTATAACCCTCGGTCAGCAACTATTACGGCTTTGACTCCCCTCGGTATGCACCTCCCAAGTGATTGAACAAATTCCGATTCAAAGCTGTTTTGGGATGTGAAGGAATTCCCATTTCTTGACTGCCATCTGAAGGATGGGCACGGCCCGCGGCCTTCGAGAGGAATAAAGGCTGACAGCACTTGAAAGCCGTTTACAGAGGTCCAATCAATGATGATTTCGAGCCACTCGGAAGGCTTGAGACTTTCCGCGAGCAGGAGTTGATTTACAAGTCGGCGAGCAACAACTTCCTTGCTCTTAAGATCGCTGATGCGCTCGTTATCAACGAATCGAAAAGTCCTTTTGAGGTTGTGTGAGAAGTCAACGTCAGTTTCACGCGCAACGAGCAATCTCAGCCAGCAGAAGGTTGCGGCAAAGAAGTATGCCACAGACAACCTGGGAGATAGTGGATTGTTGAGTAGGGAGTAGTCCCTTGGTGACGGGTGAAGGTAAACTTGGAAACGCGTTTCAAACGCATAGTGAGCCTCATGCACGAGAATAGGTTTTACTGCTTCAAATTCTTATCACAAAGGAGGCTCCATTTTCACTGGGCATGACTCAGGCGAAAAAAGGTGT
>JAKEHD010000001.1 GCA_022615215.1 Blastocatellia bacterium | reverse complement strand
TCACGCGAAAGCGCGGGTCTTTATAAAATCCCGACACCGCGACCTTGAACGGCGCGAAAGAGTAATCGCCTATGCCGAAAATGGAGAAGCGCGGGCGGCCCCTGTAGATAGACGACTTGCGCCGCGCAAAGACATGACTGTGGTCACTCAGATAATTCCATAATTTCGGCGCGAGACGTTCAAGCTCACGGGTGTCCTCTCCAATACGGCGCTGAGGAATGATAACGCTCAGGCGCGATCTTCCATTATCCGTATTATGAAGGTCTCTACTTTTGAGAAGCGGATAGATGTAATCCTCTTCGACATCGACCGTCTCGCCTAGCTTGTTTCGATACACCTCTCCATCCGTCTTTAATTCCATGACCTGCGCCGCGTCGTGTTTGACTCCTTGTCGCCAGGTCAAAGGGCATAGCCCGTCGATGAATGCCGTTCTGCGATGAGCATCGATGTCTACAACGAGGCGGCCCTCGGAGAAACCCCAGACGGTTTCCGGCTCAGACGACCGGAGGTTCTCGAATACCGGAATTTCGCACAGGGATTCGCCTGCGGACACTTCGACATAAAACAGGCAGGCATCAACCGCCGCATCGAAATGCTTTCGAGCATCTATCCGGCGAACCCAGGCGCTTGAGATGGGAAGCCGCCTGTCGCAGGCGAACTGCAAGACGTTTCTCGCCACGCTCGTTTTAGAGAGCAAGGCTATTGCGGGATTCTGATCTGCAAGTTCTTCGATGAGCTTGAGCCATATAAACTCGGCTATGTCGAAATTCGAACTGCCCGTGAGGGCATCTAGCCCGGCCAGTTTTTTGAGATTCGATTTAGGCGGAAGGTTCGCGCTACGAAGCACGCCGAGTTCCGAGTTGGTGATCCATGGGGGATTTCCGATCACGAGCAGCGGCCCGGTCTCGCGCCACTTTATATCCCGCTTCAAATCGAGATTAAAAATATTCGCCTTTTGAACAGAGACTTTTGTCAGCTTCGACGACTCAGCGATCCGGCTAGCGCGGGCAAGGTGAAGGTCTTGAATTTCAAATCCCTGTATCTCTCTCGGAGGCGACCTTGATTCGATCAAACCTCTTATAAAGCTGCCGCTCCCGCAGGTCGGCTCCAATACGTTCGGCCATCGCTCGCCTACAGGCCCAAGGCAATCGAGCACCTGAGTGACGAGGCTTGCGGGCGTTTGAAAGTCTCCCAGGTCTCTGGCCATAATGCGAAATTCCTCCAAAGGATTTTCTCATTCCGGTTGCAATTCGAACGAGCGTTCGATAAAATTAAAATGCATTGATAAAGCAAAAAAATAATCGGAGGATGCTATGGCAAATTATACTACTACTACCATAACCCCCAAGTACCACGACGCGATGGTCGACTGGCAGAAAAAGAATTTCCCCGAGCTTGCGATACTTGAGAAGTATTGGGAAGACCACTTCAAAGGTCAGCCGCCCTTCGAGCTTGTAGCCAAAGTGGGCGACCTTCAAAGCGACACGGTCATGGTCGGACAGTACACGGGCCGCAAGCGATTCGAACGCGCAAAGGAGATGGTGGGCAATGCGTTCTTCAGCGCGCGCGACATCATACGCGCGCAGGCATCCACCGAACTTGGTTCCATACAACAGCACACGCTCACGCTCGACAAGGCCATAAGTGACAGAGGCAAGTTCGCCGTGCTGAGGATCATGGCCGAAGAACTCCGCCACGCATATCAGATGTTCTGGGTGCTCGATCAGGATCAGACCTGGAAGAAGCCGGGATTGGGAGACGTGGCCAATCAGACCATAGAAGAACTGCTCTCGATGGAACTCGGCAGCCACGTGCTCGACGCCTTCAACATAGACTTCAACGACTTCCTCGATAACGTCACCTACGCAACGGTCATAGACCTTGTGGGCAAGTACCAGTTGGAGATGCAACAGGTATTCAGCTATGCGCCGATGGCGCGCAGTATGGGACCGATGCTGCTCGAAGAGTCGTTTCACCTCGGCAGCGGACGAGCATTACTGAAAGATATTGGCGAGATGGCCTCTCGCGGCGAAGGCGATTACAGCGTCGAGGACATGCAGCGTGCGCTCAATCTATGGTTCCCGCGCGGGCTTGAGATGTTCGGCAACGAAAAAGGCGGCGAGACGGCAGTGACCTTCGGCTTCAAAGACAAGACCAATGGCACAGCGCAGAATGAATACATCGAAGAGGTGCGAGGGGTGGTCCGCAACGTCAACATCGCAATGGTGCAGGAGCGAATCGCGGGCATCTCGCGCCAGGACGCGCACGCCGTTATAGACGAAATAGAAAAGAGCGGCGACCCTTCGCGTGGCGTCAAGCCCGAAGATATTATTTCCCTGCCGGACGTGAAATTCTTCCGCAAGCGTGGCATGGATGAATTCGTATTCATGCCTTACGACGTAAGGGGCGATCTGCTGACCGAAGGCGGAACGCAGCTTTCACCCGACGGCTATTTGCGGTATCTGGCGACGGTCCTGCCTGAAAAATTCATCGGCAGCCGAGAGTATGACAAGTACGTAGATCAAATGCGAGAGCATTACTCCGATAAATAACGCATAGCTTGATAGACGAGCGAGACTGAAAAGGCGGCCCGCAAAGCCGCCTTATTTTTTTGCTCGCTCTCCATACGCTCATACAAAAAACCCAACCGAATGAAGAGCTTGAGAACTAACGACTGATAGCTGATGGCTGATAGCTGATAGCTGATAGCTGACGGCTGATAGCTGACCGTTGCGAGCGGCGATTGAATGATGCTAGTTTCTCATTTTCCATCTCAGGAGGGAGCTTGAGTCGAACCAAAGCCTTCTCGGCGATCTACACGAGCGTCGCCATCAGCTATCTGGGCGTGGGCCTGGTCGCGCCGCTCATCGCAATAGTCCTGTCCGAACATGGCGCTGACAGCTTTATGGTGGGACTCGTGGGCACAACCATGTTCGCCGCTTTCACACTGGCCTCTTTTCCCATAGGGACCGCAATAGACCGATTGGGGGCCAAGCCTCTGCTCGTAGCCGGGCTTGCGGTCTATGGCGTCTCTATACTTCTGTTCGCATTTATACAGGACATAAAACTCTTTTTTATCATGAGGGCGATAGAGGGCATCGGGGCGGCGGCCATATCGGTCGCCACCGAAACCATGATAAGCCAGTTGAGCGCGCCCCATGAAAGAGCGCGTCGCATGAGCTACTATGCGCTCTCGGTCGGCATAGGTTGGGCTGCGGGACCGCTGGCGGGGACATTGCTTTTCAATGTAGCGGTCTCGCTCCCCTTTGCGGCCTGCTTCGCCTTCAGCCTGATCGCGGCCCTTATGGTCGCAGTCTTCGTGCCGAAAACAGATTCCACATCGCATAACCCTGAGAGCGATGCAAAGGGGCTTTTTTCCAAAATCCTCGTGCCTGTATCGGCGGGCGCGCTCTACGGTTATCTTATGTCCTCGCTCATCACATTGTTTCCGCTTTACCTCAAAGCGATAGGCATCGAGGAGACAGAGATGGGAGCCATCATAACGGCTGTCATAGTGGGAACGCTCATAAGCCAGGTTCCGATAGGATGGGCAGCCGACCGTGTAGGCAAACGAAAAACTCTGCTCGTTTGCTCAATCATCCTGGCAGGCGTTTTCGCCCTGCTGCCGTTTCATTCGGATTGGCGGCCCTTCATAGTGACAGGCGCGCTCATAGGCGCTCTGGCCGGTACACTCTACCCTGTGGGCCTTTCGATCATCGGCGGCACCGTGAGCAAAGAGAGGCTAGGGGCGGCGACTTCGCTCTTTTCGCTCGCATTCGGCGTAGGCAGCCTCACAGGCCCTTCGGTCTCCGGCCTGGCCATGGACCGGTTGGGACATGCGTGGCTCTTTTACCTTCCTTCGATTCTGACGGCGTGCTTCTGCCTGGAACTCATAGTCCTCTACGGCAGGTCCGCTCCCCGCGATAAAGCCATTCCCCGGCAGAGCAGTCTGTAAGAGGCGATTGCAAAATAAGAAAGGCTGATGCTCACTTTACCCTTTGCTAACGGTCGTTTCTAAAACCAGTTCTTCATACCATTGTGCGCGCCTGCCGCGAAGCGTGTTGGCATATTCGCGGATATGAAGCCGCAAGCGGTCAGGCAGGTCTGTGCGGGCAAGCAAATCATCGCATAATGAGATGGCCCGATAGAAATTTCCCGCCTGCGCCCAACAACTTGCTGCGCTGAATCGGTGCTTGAATGATTTCTCCATGAGGCACTTGGCTTCGCAGAGGTCGCTCAGATGTTCTTCGATTTCAGCAGCTTCGGCAAACTTGACAGCGGCTTCATCCTGCTGCTGCTCACGCAATAGTCGAGCCTCCAAAATCAGTCTCGATTTGCGTTCCTCCTCCGCTTCAAACGCCGCATCCAAACCCTGACGGTTGATTCCCTTCAATGGTTGCCGGTTCATCGCATCGATAATTTAGCATTGATCTCACACAGCTACAATCGCCGCAAATATATTCTCACTACATGAAAACTTTCTATTCGACTCTTCGAGCGGCAGCGGTCGCGCGCCTCGCGGGAACTTAGTCTATGTTGAATCGTATGTGCGGTTGGCTGTATAGTTTCAGTCGCTGCAAGCAGTCTGGTAAGTTTCGGTTGCGCGTCTATTGCAGTGTGAGGCCGATCGATCGAACAGGAACTCGACAGCAGTTTAAGTTCGAGAATGGAATTCTTTCAATAACACATGATTGAACTAAGGACGGCAGCAGTAGCATTATTGCTCACACTAGTCATCGCGGCGGGTTCGGGAATCCTTCCGGGAGCGCGCGCGCAAGACGTGGCCCCGCCGGATTCGGGAATCGTCCGCACCGGCGCAGTTGAGATAGCTGTGAAAGCCGGTTTCGACAAACTCGAAATCAGCTACTTCGCGGGCATGTGGGTTCCTTTCCGAATAACGATAACTAATGCGGGCGAACCCATAACGGGCCGCCTCATCGTTCGCACAGAATCCCGGCCCAGTCCGAATTCAGAGGTGCGCGAGTTCGTAAAAGACGTTCAACTCCCTACCGGCTCGCGCCAGTTTCATGAAATCCCTGTCTACGTAAGCTCAGGCCATAAAGCGCCCGAAATCCTGCTCGTCTCCGATGGCGACGTGGTTGCCATGACGACCGTCAGGGTCGAGCGCACATTCGGACGGAACGACCGGTTGGAGATCGCCGTCGTAGATACGGACTCGACCACCTTGAGTAACATCACCTCGACCGACATCTTCCAGTCTCCTAATAGAAAGCCGTTCGAGAGCGGCCCTCTTTCAATCACCACACAAGACCAGGAGGATAGCGACGGCGGAGGAACGGGATCAGGGTCGGGTGCAGGCGCACCGCAAGGCGCGCAAAATCCTACAACGCAAAATACACCGTCACCGCCGCAGAGTCGATCTTCTCGCCGGGGCCGTTCGAATCAACAGGGACTCACCGCCCGGCCCATCGTTATACAGTCGGAAGATTTGCCGCGCGACTTCGTATCTTATGATTCGTTAGACGCGGTGGTGATAGGAGATGCGCCGCTCAGTCAGTTGACCGAAGACCAGGCCCGCGCCTTGAGATTATGGGTCGCTTCGGGCGGCCTGCTCGTAGTGACCGGAGCGGCCGATGTTGCGGGGCTGCGCTCGTCGGGACTCGACGACCTTTTGCCCGCCGAAGCCCAAGGGGCGGTCACTTCCGCGTCGCTTCCCGAATTGACGGACATCTATGGCGGCTTCGACGCGAGCGAGCCGCTTCTCATCATGTCTGCGCGCGCGCGTCCGGGTGGGCGGACTCTCATCGGCTCCGCAGATAAATCCATAGTCGCTGAGAGAGACTATGGCAGCGGGCTTGTGCGCTTCGTCGCGTACAATCCGAGGCTCAATCCCTATCGCGCATGGTCGGGCACAAGGCACCTGTGGACGGACCTGCTATTGCCCGCAGCCGAGATGAAATCGAAGCAATCCAATAACTGGATCGGTTCGCGACGACGACGAAGCCCAAGATCGAATTTCTCAGGCATTCAGGATTTTCTATTCGACCTGGCGCAGATAGAGCCTCCGTCGGCGAATTACTTCCTGCTCTTTTTGCTGATGTACATCCTCATCGTGGGACCTGTGAATTACCTGGCCCTGCGATGGATGCGAAGGCTCGAACTCGCATGGTTGACGATACCGGGAGTCGTTATTCTCTTTACGGTCGTAAGCGTGACGGTCGCACAGGTGAGCCGGGGCAGGCACACGGTCGCGGCCGATCTGTCGCTCGTCGAGGCGCATCAACAGGAAGGCACTTCCCAGGTCATAGGCTCGATGCTCGTCATGCCCGTGTCTAAGGACACTCACGAGATAGCCTTCGACGGGCGTGACACGTTTGCCAATTCGTCCGACAGCGGCCCGGCGATGTCGGCGACGAGCGATGCGGTTGAGAGCCAGCGCGATCAGAGAGAGTTCCGCATGCGCGTTCCCATGAATACATGGACCGCAAACCTGTTCAGCCTTCGCTCGATCAGCGAAGGCGCGCGTCCTCTCTTCTCGGCCGAAGAACGAACGGCGGCCGGGCCGTCCGTCATAATCAAAAATCTTACTGATGCCCCTATAACCCAGGCGGTCTATGTGAGCGCGGCCGGCTTATCGAGCCTGTTCGACCTTGCGCCCGGCGAGGAAAAAGAGATCACTCTATCCGGCCCTCAGATGATGGCGTTCGCGGACTGGTACTCGGCGCAACTCGCGCAGGACAGCCACGAGGCCGCAATCTTCGATAATCTCGAAGATCTGCTCGTGAGCCGCGTCGGCGGCGAACAGGTGTTCAGGAACGGCTTCTTCGAGCAGATGCCGATGGTCGCATCGCTCGCGCTGCTTGAGCGGCCCCTTCTGATAGGATTTGTAGAAAAGAGTCCGAACAAGATGAGCTTCAGCAGCTCGCTCAAGCAGCGGAGCAAGTCGCTTTACGTCATACACCTTTGAGCGCGGCAAAAGACAGATTGAAGATGAGCGAAAACCTTCAAAAGGAAGACACCTCTCCTCGAACGACGAGCATGGTAAAGCTCGAAAACGTGTCCAAGTACTACAAGGACTTTCCGGCCGTCAACGATATCAGTTTCGAAATAGCGTGCGGCGAGGTATTCGGCTTCATAGGCCCGAACGGAGCCGGAAAGACCACGACCATAAAAATGCTCTCGACCTTGATGATGCCTACGGCCGGACGTATGAGCATAGGCGGCTACGATGTGGAGCGCGAACCTTACGAGGTGCGCCGCCTGATAGGCTATATGCCCGATATCTTCGGCGTCTACGAAGACCTTCTGGTCTGGGAGTACCTGGACTACTTCGCTTCGCTTTATCGCTTGGGACCGGAGCAACGCAAGCGGGGCATCTCGGATGTGCTCGAACTTACCGATCTGACCATCAAGCGCGACGCGCAGGTGATGAGCCTCTCTCGCGGAATGAAACAGCGTTTGTGCCTGGCAAAGACTTTGATACACGACCCGGAGGTGTTGCTGCTCGACGAGCCTGCCTCAGGGCTAGACCCGCACGCGCGAATAGAGATACGCGAGCTTATCCGCGAGCTTTGCCGCATGGGAAAGACCGTGCTCGTGTCTTCTCACATACTGACCGAGCTTGCGGACTTCTGCACCTCTATAGGGATAATCGAAGCGGGCCAGTTGCTTGCCGCAGGCCGCATAGACGATATAACCGCGCAGCTTGCGGGCCACGTCCTGCTTGAGATAACCGTCAAAGGCGATACGGCGTTTGCGCTCGAAGTGCTCGCCGAGCGCGCGGATATACAACGGACCACCTGCGACGGGCGAGTGATCAAAGCCGAATTCGACGGCAAGGCGGACGATGTCGACGAAGTGCTGGAATATCTCGTGGGGCGAGGCGTGCGCCTGCTCGGATTCAACAGGGCGGAAGCCGATCTCGAAGACATCTTTCTCAAGATCACGCGCGGAGTGGTGGCGTGATGGAGGCGGGGGAGCAGGGGCGTTTTGAAGGATGAAGGCGGTAGGATGAAGGATGAACCGGATACCAAGCTCTTAGT
>JAKEHD010000793.1 GCA_022615215.1 Blastocatellia bacterium | reverse complement strand
GAATCGAGTTATACTGCGCGCGGGGCAAAATGAAAGTTTTTCCAGAGAGGAACGCATATTTGGAGTGCGCCGACCGGGGCGGCGCTTTGGTTGCGGCAGAAGTTAGGCAAAAACTGGGGTGATGAAAATCGAGCTAGGCCGACGACTTGTGTTGTCGCTGTTTTTGTTCCCCGTGATCAGTCCCATTTCCGCCTGTTTCAAGCCGGAAAGTGCGAGACGGGAGGAACAAAAGCAGTAAAACTTTGAGTCGAAAAATTGCTGCAATACCGCAAATTTTCATCAGCCCAGGCAAAAACTGAGACTCACAGCGGGCGGAAGCCGATGGTATCTTCGTTCAAAACTGTCATTTCATCCCGCGCGCAGTATACCACTGACCACTGACCACTGACCACTGACCACCGGCCGCATAAATCTTCTTTGGTTACTATCCTAAAATGAACTACAATGTTTCACGTATCATACAGCGGTGAATCGCTGTGATCGATAAGTAGTATCATCGTGCAGCACATAATGGCGGATGTTTACGGGCCGGAATTCCGAATATCAGCCATCAGTCTTCAGCCGTCAGTGCTGATAGCTGATAGCTGATAGCTGATAGCTGATAGCTGATTATGGACGCAATCGCTGAAGACACTTATATATCCCACTATCGCATCATCAGCCCGCTCGGAGCGGGCGGCATGGGGGCGGTTTATAAAGCTTACGACGAAAAACTCGACCGCATCGTCGCGCTCAAAGTGCTGCCGCCCGACTCGGTATCGCGCGAGGACCGTCGCCAGAGGTTCCTTCAGGAAGCGCGCGCCGCATCCAACCTCACCCACCCGCATATACTCACGATTTACGAGGTGGGCGAAGTCGAGGGCACGCCCTTCATAGCCATGGAGTACATCCAGGGCGATACCCTGCGCCGCCGCATCCAGTCGCGCAAGTTCTCTATTACCGACGCTTTGAGCATAGCCATTCAGATCGCCGACGGCCTTGCAAAAGCGCACGAGCACGGAATAGTTCACCGCGACCTGAAACCCGAAAACCTCATGATAAGCCGCGACGGGTATGCCAAGATACTCGATTTCGGACTTGCGAAACTCACGCGGCGAAATCAGACGCTCGCAGCCGCAAGCGACGAAAAGACACAGATACAGGTCAAGACACGGGCCGGGACCATAATGGGAACGATAAACTATATGTCGCCCGAACAGATCCTCGGACGCCGCATAGACCATCGCTCGGATATATTCTCCTTCGGCATAGTGCTTTATGAAATGGCCACAGGCCGCCCGCCCTTCGCCGCCGAAAACGATGTCGATACCATGCACGCCATTCTGCATGAAGAAGCGAAGCCTCTGCACGAAGTCAAAACAGGGTTGCCGCGCGACCTTCAGCCCATAGTCGACAGGGCGCTCGCAAAGGAAGCCAGGAAGCGGTATCAATCGATCAGGGAACTCGCTTCGGACCTGAAGCAACTCAAGCTCGATTTGGAGCTCGGCAAGGCGAGACCCGCAGGCCGAAAGACCCGGCTCGTGCTGAGACCGGTCGCCCCGCCCGAAGAGCGCGCGACGAAGATCGATTATGAAAAGGAGTTGAACGAAGCGCAGTATCAGGCGGTCACGACGATTGACGGCCCGCTGCTGATAGTCGCAGGGGCGGGCACGGGTAAAACGCGGACGCTGATCTATCGCGTGGCGCGGCTCGTGGAAACGGGCGTCGCGCCTGAAGCCGTTTTGCTTCTGACCTTCACGCGGCGTGCGGCCGCAAGCATGCTCGCGCGGGCGGCGGCGCTCGCGGACGAACGGTGCCATAGGGTGTCGGGCGGCACGTTTCACTCGATGGCCTCTCAAACCCTGCGAAGGTATTCGAACCTCGCGGGCGTAATGCGAAGCTTCACGGTGCTCGACCAGAGCGACACCGAAGACCTCATAGACCTTTTCCGCCGCCAGATGGGCCTCACGACCAAAGACCGCCGCTTCCCGCGCAAACACACTATAGGCTCCATTATCAGCATGGCCGCGAATAAATCGCTCTCGATAGAAGAGGTGCTCGACCGCAACTACCCTCAGTTCGCGCACGAGCGCCTCGGCATAGAAGAGCTTGCCGTTGCCTTCGAAGAGTACAGACGCGAGCGCCATCTCTTCACCTACGACGACCTGCTCGTGCGATTGCGTGATACGCTCCAGGAGAACGAAGACTTCTGCGCGAAGCTGTCGAACCAGTATCGCTACATAATGGTCGACGAGTACCAGGACACGAACCGGCTACAGGCCGAGATAGTGCGCCTCATGGCCCGGACGCATGAAAACGTCGCCGTGGTGGGAGACGAGAGCCAGGCAATATATTCGTTTCGCGGGGCCAGCTTCAAAAACATGCTTGAGTTTCCCGATTTCTTTCCGAGCGCGCGCGTCATAAAGCTCGAAGAGAACTTTCGCAGCACGCAGCCCATACTCGATGCGGCGAACTCCATAATACTCAACGCGAGCGAAGGGTATTCGAAGCGGCTGTTTTCAGAAATAACGGAAGGGCCGCTCCCGATGCTCGTCAGCGCGCGAAATGAAAACGAACAGTCTCAGTTCGTCGTGCAGCACATAGAAGAGTTGTTGGAAGAAGGCGTGCCGCTCGATGAGATAGCGGTGCTCTTTCGCGCAGGCTCTCATTCCTTCGACCTGGAAATAGAACTCGACCGTCAGGGCATACCGTTTCGCAAGTTCGGCGGGGTCAGGCTCTCGGAACTCGCTCACGTAAAGGACATGCTCTCTTTTCTGCGAGTCGTCAGCAATCCTTCCGACACATTATCCTGGATGCGCCTGCTGAAACTGATAGACAACATAGGCGATGCGACAGCCGAGCAAATCCTCGCGCACTTGGGGATAGGGGAGAGAGAGTTTCAAACGGCCAGGGCCAAGGATGGCCTCTTTAAAGAGTTGAAAGAGTATCCGGCGCGGCCCAATTACAGCGAGCAATTATCGCGCCTTGCGCGGCTGCTCAGAAAGGTTGGAAAGCTTCGCGAGCCGGAGCAGCAACTTGAAGAGATCGAAGATTTCTACCGGGAGATTCTTCAAGCCCGTTACGACGATTATCCGAGAAGAGAGCGAGACCTCGAACACCTTGTTACGATAGCGAAGCGTTACCGTAAGACCGAAGAGTTGCTGGCCGACATAATACACGACCGTGTAGACCCGCGCGCAGCCGAAGCGGCTGAGGAGCAAGGTGCGGTCACGCTCTCCACAGTGCATTCGGCCAAAGGGTTGGAGTGGGATTCGGTATTCGTGATATGGGTCATGGACGGATGGTTTCCCTCATCGCGCGCCTTCGACAGGGATGATGATTTGGAAGAAGAGCGAAGGCTCTTTTATGTGGCCGCGACAAGGGCCAAGCGCCATCTATATTTCGTCTATCCGCTGAACGCCTCAGCCAGCGCCCCGACCGTGAGAGAGGGGGGTGTCACAAGCTCTTTTTCAATCGCCTCGCGTTTCCTCGAACCTGTCCCTTCGAAGATACTCCCTCGCGCCACTCTCGTAGGAGAGGCGAGCGGATGAATATTAAGCAGGGGCGTTATGAAGGATGAAGGATGAAGGATGAGGGATGAAGGATGAGGAGATATAGAATTCAAGAAAATGTTTTTGGGTAGGGGCGCACATAAGTGTGCGCCCGAATTGGGGCAGACACGCATAAAGATTTCTTTCTTCGGTCTGCCCCTACGATTCCAAAATCTTTTTCTTAAGGTCTATAGCTTCACTCTGGTTTTCATCCTTCATCCTTCATCCCTCATCCTTTCCGAATCGCTGCACTGCACACCGGCACGGTCGAAATATCTGATTGCGCGTTTACAGTCTCGGTCGATCTGAGCGCGCAGCGCATCGACGCTGTCGAACTTCATCTCGCCGCGCAGTCGGTGAAGGAATCGGACTCGTATCTTCTCTCCGTATAGCTCGCGGTCGAAATCCAAAACGTGCGTCTCCACTGTGACCTCCGGGTCGCCGCCGAATGTGGGTTTATGGCCGATGTTAGTGATCGAGCGCCGCCACACGCCTTCGATCAGGGTCAGCGTCACGTAGACGCCGTTTGCGGGAAGGACGCGGTTGTGAGGTTTCAGGTTGGCCGTTGCGTAATCGAGTTGCGATCTGGCAACCTTTCGGCCTTCGATCACACGGCTTTCGACCCCGTAGGGACGGCCGAGCATGCGACGGGCGAAATTGACGCGGCCCGCTGTGAGCAATCGGCGTATCATAGTGGAACTCACACGGCGGCCGCGTATCAAGACTTCGGGCACCTCTTCGGCTACGCGGCCCAACTCGCAAGCCCTTGTGTAGAGCAAT
The DNA here is from genome assembly GCA_022615215.1 of Blastocatellia bacterium. Classification (GTDB taxonomy): domain Bacteria; phylum Acidobacteriota; class Blastocatellia; order UBA7656; family UBA7656; genus JAKEHD01. The sequence continues at coordinate 2,931 of JAKEHD010000793.1, read as the reverse complement.
TCGAAGCGGCCCTCCCGATTGCGGCCGAATGCGAACCCGTGACCGAGATAGACCTCGCGCGCTTCAAGGCGGCCGAAGATAATGTTCGAGAGAAAATCCTCCGCGCTCATGCGCGCAAGCTCCATCGTGAAATCGAGCACCACGACCTGCTCTATGCCGAGTTTCTCTATGCCCTCCATCTTCTGCTCGAAGGTGTGCAGCAGGGGCGGAGCGGTCTCAGGGTGCAGGACGGCGCGCGGATGCGGCTCGAACGTGACCACAGTCGAAGCCGCTCCCGCAGCGCGCGCACGCTCTACAACTTTATGCATTATCGTTTGATGGGCGAGATGCAATCCGTCGAAGACCCCAAGAGTCAGAACGGTGGGCGTATCGATCTTGCTGTCTTGAAGGTCGCGAAAGATTTTCATCCGACATCCACCTCTAATCCATCATAAGCTACACGGACGCCTGCGGGCAGGCGCGTACACGTCTCTGCGTGCTTGATGTCGTGCGATTGTAGAAGGCCCTGCGCCTTCCACTGCGTGAGCAGAGCGCGTCGGGGCTTCAGTTCATCGATGTATCGAAGCGCCCGGTCTACTGTCATGTGCGTCGGGTGGTCGCGGAAGCGAAGCGAATCTATCACAAGCAGGTCAAGCCCCCTGAGACGCGCGCACGCCTCGTCAGGTATCGCGTTGCAGTCGGTCACGTAAGCGAAATCGTTTATGCGATAGGCCGTCACAGCCAATCGCCCGTGAATGACCGTAAGGGGTTCGATGTCGAGTCCGAATAGGTTGAAGCGCCCCTCTATGCGATGCGGCACGATTCGGGGGATGGCTGAATAGGCCGCAGGCTCGAAGACATAAGAATAAACGCGGCTGAGTCCCTGCCAGGTGGTCTCGGTCGCAAAGCAGGCAATCGCGCCGTGCCGAAACATGATGGGCCGCGTAAAAGAATACTTTCTCTCGTCGAGTCCGAAGCAATGATCGGCATGAGCATGTGTAAAGAGTATGGCGTCAAGGGTTCTGAGTCCCACGCGCAGGGCCTGCTGGCGGAAATCGGTCGAGGCGTCGATCAAAAGATGGCGGCCGTCGTGATGGATCAACACGGAAGTGCGCAAGCGTTTGTCGCGCGGGTCAGGCGAAAGACAGGTCTCGCAATCGCAGCCCACCGAAGGAACTCCGACCGACGTGCCTGTGCCGAGAAAGATCACCCTCATTGCCTTCTCGATATTGCGACGAACTGCATGCGCAGTTGAGCCAGGGCGTTGTCGAGTATGGTGGCTTCCTCGGCCGTGAGATTGCCGTGCGTCTTTTCCTGAATCAGGCCGAGCATATCGATCAGATGGCGGGCGGCTTCCATATCGAGGGGAACTTCTTCTCCCGCAGGGGTCTCTATCAAACCGAGATGCATGGCCGCTTCGACCGCAAGCATATTGACCAGGCCGAGAAAAGAGGCTTTGGGCAGTCTCGAAGCTTTGCCGCGATTCGTTTGATCGTAAGCCCGCTCGGCCGCGTCTGCTGTTTCCTGAGCAACCGCGCCCCGCGCAGACGCTTCTGCGCGCGGCGCAGACTTTGTTTCCGTCCCGGCAGAAGATTGCGGCTCGGCTGCGCTCTTTTCTTCCTTCGCCTCTCCGGGAACCGAGACCGCGTCGCCCGCACTCTCCGCGCCGACAGTCCCCGATTCCACCCCCCCTGTCGCAGCAGAAACAGTAACATCAGCCTCTTCGGTCTGCTCGCGCGGCGAGCCGTCCGGGTTGAATTTCCGACGATCCGTCACCTTGAATTTCAATTCCTTTTCTTCATCCATATTGTCTCCGCGAAATGGGGACCGTCTGCTTTAGCTGACGGGGGAAATTTCGCGCTGTCGAGCTTCCCTCAACGGGAGCGAGACCGTCTCTTCCCTGGTTACAAAATGCCCACAGGCAAAAGATAATCTCTTTGCAGACTGTCTTTTACCCGCAGAATCATAGTAGCGAAATCCGCCAAGGTATTCTCCACAAAGACGACCTATCTTTCCTGTCGTAGTACCTATCAAAAGACCTTTTCTAAACCCGAACACCGTGCCTCTTGAGTATGGAGCGCGCACACCGCCCTTAGCGGGTTGCGTATCTGTCAATTGCCTTCTGACAGGGCGATAAGTATCATCCACAACTATCATCTTACCGGGTTCTATGTACTCTCCCGGACCTACTTCTACAGCCAAAGCAAGCGAGTCCGAGCAATGAGCGGTGAACTTATCCGCGCTTTTTACTCTCGTTTTCGGGTAGCCGTACTTCTTTCTGAGTTCCTGCGTTTCGTGTCCCTTGAACTCGAATACCTGCGCGGAATGAGAGGCTGTGAACGCTCTCAATCTTGCTTTGCCGATTTCAACAGTCGAGAAGTTTGCGCCCCAACGCTTCTCGCTATGATTGAATCCTACATCCTCAAAGCCAACAAACCTGATAGGATAGATGCGGAATAACTCTTTCATGACTTTTAATCTTGAGTTGACTATCACAGCTTGAGATGGAGCAAGGAAATCTTTTCGTCTTCGATTATCGAATCGCTTAGGTCTACGTCTACACTTGCGATGTCGCTTTGCTCTTCTCAATATTTTCCGCTTCTCAAGTTTCTTGACTATCTGTTTTTTATCAGGCAAGTCGAGTTTGATATTCAAGTTGTTCTCTTCTCCACATACGACCGAATAGCCTTCGAACTTCGTTCCGTTGTCTACTCCCAAGATTGTATGTGGGGTCTCTTCGTTCGTCTCAACCAACATTTGAATGCCAAAGGTGTTGAACTTGCTCCAAACAGGTTTTGCTACTCTACCTCGCAACAACTTGCGTGCTTTGGCGGAAGTAGTAGGGGTTAGCGGTTTTCCTTTTTTGGAAAGGACGAAGACAGAATGAGATTTGCGGCTTTTAGTGTCGATATACGACCGGGAACCGCTAACCCGTAATCTCTCCTCGGAGTT
>JAKEHD010000792.1 GCA_022615215.1 Blastocatellia bacterium | reverse complement strand
TCAAGGTTTTTCCAGTGTCGGCAACGGCTGACCTATCACTTCGCGCTAAATGTTGTCAAGAAAGGCGCGAAAACTGAGTCCCACTTTTAATCACACCCGAGAATTAGAGTTCACGCTTTGGCCTGCGCGAACAGCCCTGTTGGCTGTACTCTGAACTTTTGCATCTCTTCATATACGCATCCAAAGAAAACCAAGCTATAATTACCGGACGAAGAAAGCATTTGCATTGGAAGGGAGATCGATGTATGAGCAATGATATAGGCGACTTGATCGTCCGTTCTCCTGAGATACGTAGAGGCAGGCCCTGCATAGCCGGCACAGGCATCACCGTTCACCGTATCGCGATATGGTACAAGCTCGGCCATAGCCCTGAAGAAATCGCGCGGCGCTACGGGCACGTATCCATGTCGCAGGTTTATGCCGCACTGGCTTATTACCACGCCAATCGAGATGAAATAGAAGCTGAAATTGCCGCCGATGAATCGGAAGCGGAACGACTTGAGAAAGAGTACCTTCGGGAAAAACAGAGCGCCTGATGAGAATCCGGCTATACCTTGAAGAAGACGCGATGGATGGCGATCTGTTACTGGCGCTTCGCGTTCGAGGCACGGATGTTGCTACGGCGCTCGAGGCAGGAATGATAAGGCTCGAGGATGCCGACCATCTTGAATTTGCCACTTCACAAGGGCGCGCACTCTATTCTTTCAACATCGGTGATTATTGCTTTCTCCACACAGAATACTTGAACCAGAACAAACATCACGCCGGGATCATACTCGCCTCGCAGCAGCAATATAGTGTGGGAGAACAAATGCGCCGGTTATCGAGGATCATCGGCGCGGTATCGGCTGAGGAGATCAGAGATAGCATTGTGTTCCTGAGCGCCTGGGGCCAGTGATCGTTATTGATCTCTCCCCCCGGCTACTGGCCGAACTCGTTCTCCAGTTCTTCTGCTATCCGCTCATATCGTTCGTGAAGTCCCGGATATGTCTTCTCTTTTTCCTGCTCGAATGCCGCTTGCAGCGCGTCAATCGACTCTTCGTCCAACAACTGGTCGGCGATGTTGAAAAGCACGTTGTCCTCTTTTTGTATATGCAGGGCGAGCAACTCGATGTATTGGCGGGCGATCTCGGCAAATCGCAGGCCCGCGCCCCTCTCTTTGCGAGCGTAAGCCTCTGATGCTCCGGCCAGTTCGGCAACCAGCGCGCGCCCTATTTCATGCTCGTAAAGCATCACGCCTAGTGGACCGCCCTCATGCGGAAGCCCGCGATCGAGCAAGGCAGGAAAGAGATGCGTCTCCTCCTTGGCGTGATGGCATCCGTCGGCAAAGGTCTGTATAAAATCCGTAGCCCTCGAAAGCGCGTCCGGTGCAATTTCATCTCCGCGCTCAAGCCGGGCGCAAATCCCCTGAAGCGCGCGCAATACTTTCTCTATAACGCGGTGCTCGCTTTTAAGAACATCCGTAGGTCGCATAATTATCTTCAAGCCCCTTTCCACCCGGCATTTTGTCGATGATGCCCAGGCTCATATAATGATTCCTTTCTTCCGGCAGCGCGCTCGGCGGCTTCCAGCTTGCGCAGGCGATGATGTCCCAGAATGGCAGCGCCGAGCGCCGCTGTGAATTGCACCATATCGCCTTCCGGCACGTTCACCTCGGCCTTGAGACTGTCTCTGACCACGCGGGCCATGGTCTCGAATCTCAGCAGCCCTCCTATCAGCGTGAACTCCGGTTCCATGTGGACACGCTTCATCAATTGCACGGACCTGCCGACGAGCGAGCATAAGGCCCCGTGCATTATGTCGGCGGGCGCAGCCCCCAGCGAGAGGTGATTGATGACTTCGGATTCGGCAAATACCGCGCAGACCCCCGATATGGGCACAGCCTCTTTGGAGGTGGCCACGAGCGGGCCTATCTCTTCTGTAGAAAATCCCATGTAACGCGCGGTCTTCTCCAGAAAGGCTCCGGTCCCTGCTGCGCACTTGTCATTCAACCGGAACGATTTCACCCTGCCGATCTCGTCCAGGCGGCTGGCCTTCATCGTTTGCCCTCCGACATCGAGTATCGTCCGGGTCTGCGGGAAGAGGTATATCGCCCCGCGCGCGCTGGCCGTCAGGTCGGTCACGTGCGCGTCGCTGAACGCGACTATGTGGCGGCCAAAGCCGGTTGCCACCACGTAATCGACCTCTTCGGCCCGCAGTCCCGCTTGCTCCAGCGCCTGTTCGTAGAGCCGCCCGGCCGTCTCCGCAAGCCTGAAGCCTGTGCAGGCGAGCGCCTGTCCCCTGATTCGAAACTCCGAGTCGAGAATCAGCGCCTTCGTGTAGGTCGAGCCTGAGTCGATTCCGGCAGTGTACCTCTTATGCATTCTCCCTCTCCGTTTGTCGGAGCGCGGCTTGCGATTATGTGGTCGAGCGCAAACAGCGCCGCGCCCAGCGCCCCCATGAAATGTGAGTCGTCGCTCACATTCACCCTCACTCCCAGCCCGCGATCGAGGGCTTCGATCATTCCGATGTTGCGCGCGACCCCGCCCGTGAAGGTGATCTCTTCTTCTATGCCGACGCGCCGCAGCAGTCCTATGGAACGCGAGGCGATCGACCTGTGTACGCCCGCCAGTATGTCTTCGATCTTCTTCCCCTTGCCCAGCCAGGAGAGCACTTCCGATTCGGCGAACACAGTGCAGGTGGTGCTGATGCGAACAGGGCGCTCGGCCTTGAGAGCCAGGCCGCCCAGTTCGTTCAAAGGTATCTCAAGCGCCGCCGCCGCCGCGCCGAGGAACCGCCCCGTCCCGGCGGCGCATTTGTCATTCATGCAGAAGTCGAGAATCTCGCCCGCAGGGCTGACGCTAATAGCCTTTGTGTCCTGCCCTCCCATATCGACCACCGTGCGAGTGCCGGGAAACATGTGTACCGCGCCCCGCCCGTGGCAACTGATCTCAGTCACCTGGGCGTTCCCGAACGTGACCCGATAGCGCCCGTACCCTGTCCCTATCACGTACTCCACTTCCTCTTCTTGAAGGCGTCCGTTCGAGAGCGCCTGCGCGAAAGCGTTCTCTGCGGCCAGCACGACATTCGCGCCCGTGTCTATGAGCGCGCGTCCGACTATACGGCGTGCCTCGTCGATTATTATCGCTTTGGTCTGTGTGGACCCTACGTCCACCCCGGCTGCATAAGCCATTTCATTCCCTCCGCTCCGCCATGACCCGGCGCGAGGCAAGCCCTTCGAAGAAGGCATCGACGCGGTTCTTGAGTTGGGCCTCCGATACCACGCGCCTGTCCATCATGTCCGACTCGATGAAGAGGCTCGGTATGTCGCGCGATTGTCTGAGCGCCCGACGGTTGTCGGCAAGCCCCGTAGAGACAGTCCGGCAACTCTTGATCGGGTGATATACGATCCCATCTATGTGAAACGGGTCGATCATCTCTATAAGCGCGCGGTCCTGATAGAACATGCTGTCCATGGCATCTCGCACGCTTATGAGCGTGCCCTCAGCCAGGCTCTCAAGAGGCTCGCTCAGGTCATACTCGAATCCGAGATTGGCCCCGCCGGCGGCGAACCACAGATAAGTGGAGTTGACGAAAGTCCCGCCCCACTCGGCGAACATCTCGTTGAAGCGCCGGAATATCGGATAGCAGGGCACGCCTACGAAGACGAGCCTGTATTTCTCATCCGTCAGCGTGCCGATGCCGCGCGCGGCCTTGTAGCTCATCTCTTCCACGAGTTCTTCGAAGTAGCCAGCGCCTTCGGCAGTGCCGCGAAAGCCGTTTGATACGCCCAGGTATATGGTCCCGTCGGTCAGCGCGTTGAAGAGCGACGGGCGGCTCCGGTTGAGTTCGATCACCTGCTTCCATCCGCGACTCATGGTGTTTGCGTGCGAGAGCGCCTCGCGCAGGCGGTCTATGTCGAATCTTTTTCCTGTAACCTCCTCGCACAGGGCTATCAATTCCTTTATCTGGCCCGCGACATAAGCGCGGTCGCTCTCAAAATCGGGATCGCCAGGCCAGGTCTGTGCGCCGGCCGCGCGCGTCCCCGGCACGTCGAGAGTGAAGACGGGTATGCGGTACATCCTCTCCCATATCTCTCCCCACTTTATGTATGTGTTGCAGGCATTGGTCAGCACGGCCAGCGCGGGCCTCGGTATGCGGCCCATGGGGTGATGGCCTCCGCCGAGTTGCACCGCCACGTCGGCTTTGACATACCCGCAGATGTCGGGCGAATAACCGTAGTCCTCGGCTTCGTTCAGGTACTCGTGAGCCACCCTTCGCACGGCGGTCTGAAGCGAGTTGATTTCGGGAAAGACCACAGGCAGATCGAAGACCCTCAGCACTTCGGCCATGCTGCCCATCACGAACACATAAGCCGCGCCCCGGCCCTCTTCGGCCGTCTCGTCGAGGAGCTTGAACCAGTCCCGAAACATTCTGGCTCCCTCCTCGTTGCCGCGCCCGACGGAGAAAGTATTCTTTATGCTTTCTTTCGTCGTCTGATCGGTCATAGCTAAATTCCCTTGATGCGTGATGCGTCAGTGGTCAGTGGTCCGTGGTCGAGGGTCGGTTTCACCTCTCCACTCGACCTTCATCCTTCATCCTTCATCCTTCATCCTTCCAAACACCCCCGCTCAACTGAACAGTATGTTCTCGACGAAGGTCTCCAACTGTATCTCCATGTGGTCGAAGCTCGTCATATTCTCTTCGAACTCGCCGACGAAGTAGGGTATCCCCTCCGCGTCGAGCGCCCGCGTGTAGGCGACCTGTTCTTCGAGTCCCGGCTCGCACATCTTCGCCGCCGTGATTATGGCTGCCTCGGCCTTCGAAGCCCGTAGCCGAAAGAGCAGCATCTTCTCTTTCGGCTTTCGCAGGTCGTGCTGGACCGGGCTGTAGGAAGACTTCTCCAGATAAGCCCTTGCAAGATTCATCAACGGGTCGCCTTCCTCCGTCACGTCTTCGATTATCCATCGCAGTCCGATCAACAGGTCGTCATCGACCACATAACATGACCGCGAGATCGCCCTGATAAAATCGAGCGGCGGCTGTTCGCAGAATCCGCCTTCGAAGACGACCCGAACACGGTCCTGGGGCCGGGCGTCCCTATTGCTTATCATCGGCAGCGCGGCCTTCAACAACTCATTATGCTCTTCGCGCGGAATCAGCCCGCCAACGGCCACGAGCGCATAAGCTTCGTCGGCGGAAACAAGCCAGGGAAGCTCTCTCTTGATGGCGTAGAGGTCGCGTATCAGCCGACGGTTCTCGTTGTAAACGGCTATCGAGCGCCGCAACGCCTCGTCTGTTATCTCGGCGTCAGCTATCGCCTCGACGCTGCGCTTGAGCCGGTCGTACTCTCCGCGCAGGTAAGCGGCCGCATATCCGGAGTTCGCGTTCTGAGGCAGATAGAGTATTTGGCACGGGTAGTCGAAGTTCCGACCCCAGACTGCCGCGAGGTTGCGCGCGGCGTCGCATATCGGATGGGTCACGAACATCTCCAACTCCAACCGCCCGCTCAGGGCCAGTTCGAGAGAGGTCTTTATGATAGAGCAAAGATAAGAGCCGAATCGCGAATCGGCCTGGACGGCTTCGACCTGCGCGCCGCGCACTTTCACGGGCAGAAGCCCCGCCGCATGCACGATCTCTTCGGGAAACGCCACCTGAAAGTGGCCCACCACAAGGCCGCCGCCCTCGCGCCAGCGGCGCACGGTGGGAAAGGACGCATCTTCGAGCATCTCGCGGCACTCGTAGAGCACTTCCTCAATCGTCTTGTTCCGCCATTCATCGAACACTACCGGCTTCATCAGAATTCCTCTCTTTCGATCATGCGTGATGCGTGGTGCGTAATAAGATTACTGCCTGCTGCACCCCTGCACCCCTGCACCCCTGCACCCCTGCTCCCCTGCACCCCTGCTCCCCTGCCGCATTCTGTCCTTGAGCGATTTTATTCATCCGACCATATTCAACCCGCCGTTGGCGCTTACGACCTGGCCCGTGATATAGCGGGCGGCGTCCGAAGCCAGAAAGACCACGAGTGGCGCTATCTCTTCAGGCTCTCCCATTCGCTTGAAAGGGATGTAAGAGATTATCGAGTCGATTATCTTTCGCGTGAAATCGTCCTGCCTCATCTCTTCGATCAACGGAGTGTCGACGAGTCCGGGGCATACGGCATTGACCCTTATATGGTCTCGCGCGTGCTCGCGCGCAAGCGTCTTCGAGAAGGCGATTACAGCGGCCTTCGATGCCGAGTAGATAGCTTCTCCGAATGAGCCTATGCGCGCGGTGTCGGAACTGAGGTTGACTATGCTCCCCTGCTTACGCTCGGACATGTGCGGCAGGACTGCGTAGCAAGTATGAACGACGCCCCGGAAGTTTATAGAGATGACGCGATCCCATAGTTCGGGGTCCGTTTTCACAAACGGCATCAAACGATCCCATCCTGCGCTGTTGACCAGAACATCGACACGTCCGAAGAGCCGCAAGGTCTCCGCGCACAGTCTCTGCGCGTCTTCGAGTTTCGTCACATCGGTCTGCACGGCAACCACGCGCCGGCCGCTGTGTTCGCTTATCTCAAGGGCCGCGGCCTCGGCCTCGTCGCGGCGCAGGTCGCCTATCACGACATCCGCGCCCGCGCGGGCGAGGGCTTCGACCACGGCGCGGCCTATGCCTCGCGCCCCGCCCGTGACTATGGCTGTTTTACCGTCCATTTCAATAATGCTCATGACAACCTCCGTTATGGCGAAGAGTATTACTCTGACGAAGAAAATCAACCACAGATAACACAGATAACACAGACGTCCCCAGCCCTGAAAGGGCGCAATTCGGCAGCCCAGGGTGGAGGGGCGCGCGCAGCCATGGAGGCAACCGAGCGATCAGCCCGCGCCCCGCAGCCCTGGGACTGCGTGCTTGAACAACTCGATAGCGTTCTCGCGCAAAAGCTTGCGTTTGACCTCTTCTTTCAAATTGAGATCGTCTAGCTGGCGGAGGTTGTCGGCCCAGGGCAATCCGTTGGTGCCCCACACGCAGCGGTCCCGGCCCAGCCGACTGCTTATGAACTGGATGATCTGAGGCGAAAGGTATTTCGGTCCCCAGGCATCTACGCCGAACCATACGTTTTCCCATTTGTAGCAGACCGATATCAATTCATCGACCCAGGGCCATCCGGTGTGCGCGCCCACCATTTTCAGGTCGGGAAAGTCGCAGGCTATGCGGTCTAGGTGAATGGGGCGGCCTCCCTCGCTCGGCATAGCTTCGAGCACGTGGCCGACCTGCATGGAGACCGGAACGTCGAGTTCGACGCACTTGGCATACAGCGGATACATCTTCGAATCGCTCAACGAGATGTCGAACCCGAAGATGTGAACATAGACGCCCTTGAAGCCATGTTTAGTCACGGCGAGCTCTATCTCGCGGAGGCTCTCTTTGATTCGGAACGGATTGTAGCCCGCAAGACCTTCGAAGCGGTCGGGATAACGCTCGGTGTACTGCAAAACGTCTTCCAGCTTCGTGTCCATGTACATCCACTTGCGCCAGTATGACCACATCTTGCACTGCGTGATGAACACCTTTTCGACGCTCGCTTCATCCATCCGTCCGATCATCTCTTCGATGGAACTGAAACTCGGCAGCCCGCCTATCGCCCGCTCCATTCGACAGATCAACTCGCCCTCTTTGGCCCGGTTCCACTCCTTGATGAACTCGGGCGTCGCAACGTAGTACATGAAATCAATCGCTTTTATCTCTTCCATTTCTTCTCAATCCTCTTCGACCGTAACTATTCATCAGTTTTGACCGTAACTATTCATCAGTCCTTTGTCCCGTCAGGGACGTTTGATAAGAGCAACAGCAATTCATTGCTGGGTGCCAGGGCTCCGGTCTCTTAGTGCCGTAGGCACGGCTGAGATCGGGGCTGGAGGCAAGAAAGAAATCTTTATCGGTTCAGCCGTCCCTACGGGACTAGGGGTTGCTCACACACGCTCTTCCCAGCAATAAATTGCTGGGCTACTTTCAGACT
>JAKEHD010000156.1 GCA_022615215.1 Blastocatellia bacterium | reverse complement strand
TACGCGATTACGCGACCACGCGATTACGCGGCTCCGCTCCGCTGCCGGACAAATCACGCATCACGCATCACTTCTGCTTCGCGGCGTTCTTCAAACGATTTATCAACCCGCCGATGAACTGCTTCGCCTGGCCTTCGGGTATGCCCGGCGGCAAGGGGCCTTTTAAGAACTCTTCGAGAGCAGGGATAGCCCGCGCGTCCCCCATCGTAGCGAGCGCCTGGACCGCGCTGAACAGGAGTTGCAGCGATTGCTCTTTCAGCCCGGCGGTCAGAATCTCAAGCGCGCGGTCGTTTCCCTTCCCCGTATCTCCGAGCACGCGGAACGCCGCAACGCGAAGGCTCACGGGATTGCCGGGCACGGCGTACTTGAAGGCCACATCGAGGGCGCGCGGGTCTTTCAAGGCGGCCAGCCCTTCCATAACGCCGCCTCGTATGGTCTCCTGCCAGGAATCCACATTGAGCGCGCCCATAAGAACGTTGTAAGCCTGAGGCGCGCCGCTCTGGCCTAAAGCCTTTGCGGCCTCTGCGACGGCGAAATAACTCTGGTCCGTCTGAATCACACGTATGTACAATTCGGCGAGGCTGGCATCTTTCAGCTGGGCCAGTCCTTTGAGTGCTTCGCGGCGAATGCGCGAGTCCTTGTCTCGCGCAGCCTCGATCAAAGCCGCTCGCACGCGATCATTTTTGAATCCCGACATGGCCTTCACCGCTTCAATCCTCACGGCCCAGAAAGGGTCTTTGAGCGCGGCTTCGGCAAGTGCTGCCGCCGCCGCATCGGTGCGCTTCGATCTAAGCTCGTTTGCCGCAAGGACGCGGCCCATCACGTCGCTGTCGTGCAGTAATTGATAAGCGAGTTCTTCATCGCTCCGGTCGAACTTCACCTGTTTGATAATGTAATTGCCCCGGTCGAAGTTGACTATCAAAGGCTTCGAATCCACCGTAAAGGTGAATTCTTTTTCCCGCCCGTCTATCCAGACGCGATGCACCTTCTCGCCCGAAGCCGTAGTTACGGCAATATCTACGGGCATGGTGAAATGATCGGGCGACTGGAACCAGGGCCGTTTGTCGTCAGGCTTCTGAGTCTGCTTGACCGTGAGCTTCAGCGACCGGGTCGACTCCGTATAGCTTTTCGTTATAAGGAATTCGGGGTGGCCCATCTTGTATATCCATTCGTCGAAGAACCATTGCAGGTTCTGGCCCGTCGCTTCTTCTATCGCCACTACGAGTTGCTGGGTTTCGACCATCTGCCATTCGTACTTCTTGACATAGTGGCGTATGGCCTTCCAGAAAAGCTCTTCTCCGAGGACGAAGCGCAGCATACCGAGCACAGCAGCGCCGCGCGGGTATGCGTAAGCGTCGAACAGCGCGTCCGGGTCTTCATATCGTTTGGTGACTATGGGGCGGCGATTTCCCTGCGCCCATGCCTGATAGTAATTCTTCTGGTTGCCGAGCATCTGATAGAGGTAATCGTCGCGGCCGAGGTCGTGCTCGGTCCAGGCGGCGGAAAAGAATGTGGCGAAAGATTCGTTCAGCCATATCTCGCCCCAGTCGCGGCACGTCAGCAGGTTGCCGAACCAGTGATGTACAAGCTCGTGCGAGACTATAGTGTCGCTCGATAGGTCGAGGTGCGCCCTCCGGTCATGCACAGCCGTATCGGTCATGGTTGTGGCGGTGATGTTCTCCATAGCGCCGCCGAAATCGCGCACCATAGTCTGAGCATACTTGGCATAAGGGTAGTCGTAGCCGATCTTTTCGGAGAAGAAGGCCACCATCCGCGCGAGTTTGCCGAACGAGACGCGGGCGTTTTCAACCTGATCGCGATAGACGTAAGAGACGACCGGAATCGTCTTGAAATGATCTTTGACCTCCGCGTACTCGCCGACGATTATCGAGACCAGATAGCTCGAAAACGGCTGGTCCATCTTCCAGTGCCAGGTCTTGGTTTTATTACGTGCGTCGGCCTTAACGTCTATCAATGCGCCATTGGAGATAACCTGATAGCGGTCTTCTACGGTCGCTATCATCTCGGTCGTGGCCCTGTCGTTCGGATAGTCGTAGCAGGGGAACCAGTAATGATTCGTCTTGGCCTCGCCCTGCGACCATATCTGATAAGGGCGATTCGGGTCGCTGGAGGTCGGCGTGATGAAGGTCAATCCCTGTTTGGGCACGGACGTGTAGTTGATCGTTACGGCGACATTCTGCCCCGCCGTATAAGCGCGGTCGAGTGTGACGAAAAGCTTCTCGTTGCCTTCGTAACGAAACTTGAGCGGGCCGCCGCCATCGCGTCGAACGGAGTTGATGGTCATATTGCCCGCGTCGATCTCGACTTCTTTCAAGCCGCTTGCGAAAGGCTGAAAGGTGATAGTGGTCTCGCCCGCGACAGACTTCTTCGCCCAGTCGAAACTCACCTTTATGCGGTAGTGCTGAACGTCGTAGTCGTGACTGCGCGGCCATTGGTAAGGCGGCGCTTCGGGGGCGGGCGCTTGTGCAGGCGCTTGCGCAAATCCCGCAAACGGGGTGACCGAAATAATAAAAGCGAGCGCAATCGCTCGCACGAATTTGAGGCGATTCAAATGAGGATAGATCATATTTTAGTCCGTTGTCCTTAGTCCGTCGTCCGTTGTTGCTTTGGTCAGGGTTCCGATGAAACTGCAACGAACCGCTGACCACGCACGACGGACGAAATTTCAATTAGCCGTCATCTCATCGTAAACGATTCCGACGTTGCCTGGAAAGCGTTGGGCGTAGCCGTTGTAGGAGGCGTACTGTTCGAGCTTCACGTCCTTGATTGCCTGCTCACGGGATTTGCCCGCGTCTATGGCCTGACGCACGGCCGCGCGCAGGTCCATGAAATACTGTTTGAAGGCTTTCAACTCGGCTACGCCAGTGACTTCGCCGTGCCCTGGGATGACCTGCGAAGAAGGGTCTACGCGCGCGACCACTGCGTCTATGGTCTCCATCCACTCGACAGTAGAGGCCCCGTGCGCGCGGTCTATGACGGGGATGGTCTTATAGAAAAAGAGATCGCCCATGTGAACGACCTTGTCCTGCGGAATGTAGATTATCGAATCGCCGTCCGTGTGGCCGCGCTTGACGTGAAAGGCCTGAATCTCTTTGCCGCCGAGGTGGATTTTGATCTCGCGATTGAATGTGAGGTTCGGGGCAGGAATGTCAGACACCTTCATCATCCGCGCGCTTTCGAGCGTCTGTTTGGTGTTTTCAAGTTGCTGACGCAGGCGGCTGAGTTGTTCGGACTGAGGATTGTTCTTTTCGAGTTCGGCGATACGAGATTCCAGCCCTGCGATCTGACGCGGCGCATTGGCTATGGTCTCCTGCGGTTGGGCAAGCATGTGTTTGCGCACGTTGTCGTGCGCGATGATGGTAGCCATCTTTATGAAGTAGCCGTTGCCGCCCGTGTGATCGCCGTGATGATGAGTGTTTATGAGGAAGCGAATGGGCTGTTTCGTGACCGACTTGATCTGTTCGTCCACGCCTGGGGCGAGGTTGGCGAACTGATCGTCTATGACGACCACGCCCTCCGAGGTGACGATAAAGCCTATGTTCCCGCCGCGCCCGTAGAGCGCGTAAGAGTCATCCGTGAGTTTTTTGAGAGTGAACGGGCCTTTGTCCTGACGCGGGGTGCCGTCGTGAGCCCGTATCGGCACAGAGATCAGCAGCAGAGTGAGAGCCAATGCGAAAGCAGCGATCTTTTTCATGATTTTTACACCTCATTCATCCTTCGCCTATTTTCCATTTGAATTGCCGATCCACTGAATTCGGCTGAATTGACACGCCCCGGATTTACAGGAAGCCTGCTTGAAGGCCAGTTGCTCCCCGGAGACAAACCTTTGGAAGTGCCTCTGGTTACGAGTCGGTTATAAAACTTATTTGGGCGACCGGCGTTTGTCAATTGAAAATGGATGAGCGGGCTCGCCAGGCGATAGTTGCCAAAATCGCTGTTGACTGAGCAGCGGATGACAGCTATCATCCTCACAGCACAAAAACAGGAACCGACCGGTCCCCTCGTAATCCCCCTGGCAGGCTTTAAATCAGCGATTGTGTCTGCAAGGTTTTCTCTCGAAAGTCATGCCTGAGATATTGAGAACCTGCGCAGACGGGATGTGAGGGTATGGCTGAATCTGAAAGCTATTACAAACTGAAGAACGGACTCGAAGCCATTCGCGCAGGGCTTGGAGAACTTATCGATATCCTGTCAACAGACGGAGGCTCGTCCGACCGCCGGGTGCAGGAGGTCGAGCCGCGCGAGGAAACAGAGGCGGACTTCTTCGAACAACTGGCCCAAAGCAACCAGTTGCCTGTAAGCGACGACATGTATCATGAGGTGATAAAAACCATCACCGGCATGGGATACGCTTCGACCCTGGTTTTACAGACTCAATTGGACATAAATTATCGCCAGGCGGTCAGCATAATGGCCGAACTGGAACGCAACGGCCTCGTGGCTCCTGCACACGGCTTCCGCCCGCACAAGGTGTTGCCGAATGCTTATGCGCTCCGCGATTGCATAGACGAGCGCCTCAATGGGACCAACAACTGACACCGGTCGACCGGCCAGGGAGACACGAGCATGAAGACCATAAGCGAGGTGGAGTTCAGAGGGTTGTGCCGCGCGGTGTTCGACAATGCCGACCCATCGATGGATGAAAGCTACCTGCTGCAACAGCTACTCGTGCTCACACGTCACAAACTCGGCCACTCACGTCCGAGCACGGGAGCCTTCGACACGGGAACGAACCTTGCCCATACGATGCGCCAGGAGATCGTCGGGCTTCTCCTCATGCGAAGAGACCCGTTCTTTGACACAAACAAAATCATCGATGAGTTCTTGAACAAGATGCGAAATTAAGCGAGGGAGCAGGGGAGGGAGAGAAGACGCGGAGACGCGGGGACGGTTGACTCGACTACGAGTCGGGGACGCGGAGAATCAAGCAACAGGTCGCCGCGTCTCCGCGTCACCCACTCTCCGCGTCGCCGAAGGCCCCGCTCTCTTTAAGCGTTGCCCGCCTTGATGCTGTAACAGGTGAGCATGCCCTGATTGCGTATAAAGAGGCAGCCGCCGGAGACGACCGGATGCGCCCAACTGGGCCATCCTTTATCGGCGATATTGAACCGCCCCTTCTCTTTGTAGCCGGCAGGCGTGGCCTCGGCCAGGCCCACGACCTGGTTCTCGCTCAATAGATACAGGTGCCCGTCCGCATAGACGACCGCCCCCTTGCCTACGCTGCGGTCCTTCCACATGAGCTTGCCTGTGGCGAACTCTATGCAGACGAGAATCGCGTTCGAGAAACCGTACAGATAGCCGTCGACAAGGACGACTCCGCCGTGATGATTCATCATTTCGCGGTTGAAGTAAACCTCTTCGGCCTTGACTTCGCCGTCCTGCGCTTTCAGGTCGAGCAACGCACAGCCCGTGCCGTAAGCCGAAGTGTAGAAGACCTTGTTGTTATGAAAGATCGGTGTGGTTATGTTGGCCGTGCGATTTGCCACCTGCTCGTATCTCCACATGAGCTTGCCGTCCGATGCGCGAACGCCCACAGCCGCTCTGTCCGTAAAACCAAGTATGGTTCGCACGCCGCCGACATCCACAGCCTGGCAGGATGAGTACCCGGCCCGATCGCTCAATTCCCGGCTGGACCATATATTCTTGCCGGTCATTTTGTCGAGCGCCACTATTGCGGCCCCGCTTCCGCCCGGCGTCACTACGAGGCGATTTCCGTCTATGAGCGGCGACTCGCTTATCAACCACCTGGGGTTCCTCCCTCCGAAGTCGTTCAGTATATTGCGCCGCCATAAGGCCGAGCCGTCGGCCGCCTTCAAACAGGCAAGCTCGCCGTTTTCCGCAAGCACGTATACCCTGTCGCCCTCAACGGTAGGAGTGCCCCTCGGTCCTCCCCCCCTGTCCTGGTCGAGGCTCCGTCCGAGAGCCGTCGCCCAAACGGGTTTTCCGTCGGCGCGATTCAGGCAGAAGACGGCGCTCTGGCCCTCCCGGACGCCCTGCACGAATACGCGGTTCCCTTTGACGGCGACCGAGCCGTAGCCCTCGCCCAAATCCGACACAGACCACACGACTGCCGGTCCGCCATCGGGCCACTGTTTCAGCAACCCTGTTTCTTTCGAGATTCCTGTGCGGTCAACGCCTCTCCACTGCGGCCAGTCGGACGGGACCGCAGGGCCGCCCGCCACAGTCGAGGTTAATACCATTACGATCAGAAAGATGAATATCTGCTTCTGCTTCATTTGTTATCTCCTTAAAAAGGGTTCATCCAACAGGTAGTTTTGATCTTATCGGGTCGGTGCGAGATAATCAATCTCTGTTGCGAGAATATACGCTTTCGATTGACCGCGCAAGCGGCTTGCACATAGAATGCAGAGGTCGGTGGAACGCACTCATCCCGGCCGTTTCAGGCTTTAGCGGTCGGGTCCATAACAGGCGAAGCAAGACTTCGCTTCACTCACGAAACCTTGTTGAATCTGACACCGGGAGGTGCCGTTGATGAAAAAGGCATGCATAATTTTTCTGATTCTCGGAATCTGTTCGGCTATCGCCCTGACCGGCACGGCAGGCGCAGACGGCGATGGCAGCGTCGTATTGACCTTCAACAAAGACATTGCGCCGATCTTTTATAAGAACTGCGTGTCGTGTCACCGTCCGGGCGAGATTGCGCCCATGTCTCTTGTGACATACAGAGAGGTACGCCCGTGGGCGAAGGCTATACGCGAAAAGGTGGTCACGCGCGACATGCCTCCCTGGCACGCCGACCCCCATTATGGCAAATGGGCGAACGACCGCCGCATGTCGCAAGAGGAGATCGACCGTGTAGTATCCTGGGTCGATGCGGGCGCTAAGGAAGGCGACCCGAAAGACCTGAAACCTGCGCCGAAGTTTGCAAGCGGATGGCAGATAGGCGAGCCTGACATAGTATTCGAGATGCCGGAGGAATTCACAGTCCCCGCAGAAGGCACAGTCCCCTATAAATATTTCACCGTGCCCACGAATTTCAAAGAGGACCGCTACATACAGGCTATGGAAGCGAGGGCGGGGAATCTATCGGTCGTCCATCACATAGTCATATATGTGCGCGAGCCGGGAAACAGCGGCCCTCGAAGGCGCGACATAGGCACAGGGCTACTGGGCGCTCTCTCTCCGGGGCAGACGCCCTTCAGGTCTCAGCCGGGAACCGCGAAGCTCATAAAAGCTGGCTCCGATCTCGTCTTTCAGATGCACTACACGCCGAACGGCAAAGAGACCAAAGACCGCTCGATGGTCGGGTTGATATTCTCGAAGCAGCCCGTGAAGAAAGTTATCACGACGACTGCGGCCTTCGACGTGAGGTTCGTCATCCCGCCGAACATCTCCAATCACCAGATAAAAGCCGAATACGAATTCGACCAGGACACCGAAATCATAAGCTTCATGCCTCACATGCACCTGCGGGGCAAGAACATAACCTACACGGCCTATTATCCCGATGGGCGTTCTGAAATCCTTCTATCCGTCCCGCAATACGATTTCGGCTGGCAGGTCTACTACTACCCTGTCAAACCTCTGCCTATGCCGAAGGGGACGCGCATCGAAGCCGTAGCCCATTTCGACAACTCGGCCAACAACCCGCTCAACCCCGACCCGAACAAAGAGGTGAGGTTCGGCGAACAGACCTGGGAAGAGATGATGAACGGCTTCTTCGACATCACGACCGCTATCGCAACTTCGACCGAAGCCAAACCCTCGGCACCGGGCAAGGAGAAAAAATAGCTATCAGCTATCAGCCATCAGCCGTCAGCTACAGAGCGGAAAAACTGATGGCTGATGGCTGATAGCTGACGGCTGAATTCACGATGCCGCTTCCCTTAGCACACGGACTCATAGGAGCAAGCATAGTTGCAGCGTCTCGCCCGCGCGAAACATTCAGAGAGAAATGGAAATTCTTGCTGCTTGGGGCGATCTTAGGGATAAGTCCCGACCTCGATTTGTTGATCGCCTGGGGCTTTGGTTTGGGCAATAGTTGGCACGGCAGTTTCTCGCACTCCATTGTTTTTGCTATTGCCGCAGGGTTGCTGGTCTCATCGCTGACGGGCGATTTGAAGATCAAAGGGGCGGCTGTGTATGTGCTAGCGGTCTTATCGCATGCAGTTTTGGACGCGGCCACGAGCAAGGTATGGGGAGCGATAAAGCTATTTTGGCCCGTGTCAGATCGCAGATTTAATTTTGGCCTGTTCGACTATTTCGAGTTCATACCCAACCCCGAAACCAACCCCATCGCAGACGACCTCAAGCGCGCCCTCGAAATCAGCCTGTATGAATTGTTGATCTTCGCTCCGGTTTTGCTACTGGTCCTGTTGATAAGCCGAAGAGTCATGCAGGCCCGGCGCTCGCGCGAAGACGATTCCCCGATTACGGCCGAAACGAGGGATTAATAAGAGTCTACGCCGGAAAGGACAGATTATGAGGAAACAAGATGTTGAGCAAAATGTAAAAGCGGCGTTGCTTGATGATTTGATCAAACAACAACATGTCGTTCCCATTAATGACCTTGATGAAGTCTCCCGGCTGTGGCCTGCCGATGATGACCCCGATCTTTTATTGGAATTCTTGTTGAATGAACGTTCGCAGCGACGCCAGATGAACACAGAAAGAAAGTAAATTCCCGCCTCAGGCTGATCGATTCGAAAGAAGACGATACAATATAAAACCGGAGGAAAAATCATGACCGTAACCAATACTCAATCAGGCACCAATGTTCATGAAATAGCTGATCGTATATATCGCATCAATACCCCTGTGCCGGGTTTCTCGTTCAATCAGTACCTTATCCTGGATGACGACCCGCTTCTATATCATACCGGCCCGCGCAAGATGTTCCCGCTCGTTCGTGAAGCGGTCGCAAGCCTTATTCCCGTAGAACGACTCCGCTATATCGCCCTCTCTCACGTCGAAGCCGATGAATGCGGGTCGTTGAATGAATGGCTCGCCATCGCCCCGCAAGCTGTGCCGGTCTGCGGAAAGGTGGCAGCTATGGTTTCTATGGAAGACCTCGCAGACCGCGCGCCAAAGGCCCTCGCCGATGGAGAGATACTTTCACTGGGCGACCGCTCTGTTCAATGGTTCGACACTCCGCACCTGCCTCACGCCTGGGAGTGCGGTCACATGCTGGAACAGCGAACTCAGGTATTGCTGTGCGGAGACCTTTTCACACAACCGGGCGATAAGCTTCCGGCGCTCACAGAGTCCGATATCCTGACTCCGAGCGAGGACTTTCGCAAACAGATGGACTACTACTCGCACACCAGTCACGGGCGGGAGATGCTTGAGCGACTGGCGGCTACCGGTCCCAGGACGCTCGCCTGCATGCACGGCAGCGCCTGGAGCGGAGACGGGGCCAGCCTGCTCAGGGCGCTCGCTGAAAGCCTCTCTCAATAACTCGGCGGAATGAAAAATCAAGTTGGCCGTAAGCTGAGGTAAGGCAAGCCATCAGTGAACCTGCTCTTGAAGCGGGAGTTCTTGATTTTGAGCGATGCCCCTGCGCATTCATCGAAACATCGAGACATAGAATGCGTTATTGCCTGAGCGCAGGTCTTTTCCGTAGGAGAATGCAACCCCCAGTCCCATTACTCGGACTTTGGTTTGCACTCCCAAATCCCAGAGCCAGACTTGTGAGCCGAGACCTGGGGAAGAGTCTGTGATCTTGCCGCTATCCAGGAAAAGGCCCAACTTGAGGCCTATCAGTGCGCCGCTATAAACATTCTTGTCGAGTTCCCAGTTCGAAAGGAAATAGTTGCGTCCAAGAGGGGCGCTGCCTTTGCGGCCGTCACGAGTTCCTATGTGGGCCCTCAGCCAGAGGTCGTTGTCGCGCTCAACTCCCAAGATGAAAAGTTCGTCAAAGGGGACCTCTCCGAACGTCTTGCCGGCGCGGATATTTCCCCGCATCTCGTAGTCGTCGCCGCTGGCTTGCGGGAACCAGTGCGCCTCGAATGAACCCTGGAGCCTTGCGAAAGCGTGTGATGGCTGTGACCATAAGCGGCCAAGTTGAGTCGAAGCACCGGTGGTAACAACTAATCTCCTCTGCGGCACCCTCGCCAGTTCGTAATCGAGCCGTGCCAGATGCTTGAGTTGGAAGCCTTGCGCCAGAAGTTGCGGAGTCAAGTCAGGGCCGACAGTAACATCACGAAAGTTTCGGTGAGACAACTCAACTCCGGTCGACCATTCTGAGCGGCCATTCACGAACGAAGTCAAGTCAGCGGCAAACGCCTGCTTGCGCAGCTTCAGCCTGCCAGTCGGCGATGTCGAACCGGTAAAGGAGGGCCGCAGATCCCAGTTTTCGTCGCGCAGGTCCAGGTCGAGCCGGTATCGCCACTTTGGCTCTCCGTGGAAAGGGCCGGAGAGCCTGGTCCATAAACGCCGCTTCTCGCCGTCCCACCGGATCAGCGACTCGGAGTTAATGGCCCGATGGCGGATATTGAAAAACTCAGGATGTATGGTCTGAAACGGAAGGCCGCGAAGCAGTGAAATCAGCCCTTCCCACCTCGTGGTGCCCCACCCGTTTCGCTCACGTGCGCGAAAAATCACGTCGAACTTTCCATCCGTGCGCGCTTCGAGCGCGAATCGGTGATTCGGGAAGATGTTCAGACCGCTCACCCTTGCTTCCGAGGTTTGCAGTTGGGAAAGGTGCAACACGCTGGCGGGAGCGAAGGCAAAGGCGTGATCCAGCAATACCGGATCGACCCTGAGCGTCGGGGTGATACGCACTTCTTCTATCTGCGGCTTGGAGACGCGATTCCAATATTTCAGTGCCGCCTCAAGGTTGCCTTGCAGGAAATATACGCTCGCCAGGAAATCGTTTGTATAAGCATCCGCCGGGTCGAGCCTGAGCGCGCGTCGCAGATAACGCGCTGCCTCCGCGTAGTCGTTTTGCTTGAAGGAGACCCCGGCCAACTCCATAGGGAATCTTTTGTCGCCGGGCTGTTGCCTTTGGCCGTCCTGAAAAGCCCGTCTGGCATCGTCCCAGCGTTTCAGGCGAGCCAGTGCTACTGCATAGTAATAGTTAAGATCGGCCGAGCGCGCAACTTCTGCCTCTGCAAGCCGAACGATCTCCTCCCATCGCTCTTCTGCAAATAACCGTTTGATCTCGGCGAGATGCCTGGAATCGGACACCGAAGTCTGCGCTCGCAGGGGAAGCGAAGAGACGGCAAGTATAAGAAGAAAGGCTGTCGCTCTCATCAGCGTCCGACGGGCTGAGGTAAAGCCAGCAGAGTCCATTTGCCGGCGGCGCTCCATTGCTTTTCAAAGCCGGACAGGTCTTGCTTGAGCAGCTTGCGTCGTGCCGGGTCGTTCAATAACAGTATTCCCTGCTCCATGTCTATCCCGGCCACGACCGAATAGTGCAGCGGAGCGCCGGCTCTTGACGGCTTCAGGGCGACAATGAGCGGACGCCCTTTTTGCAGGTGCTGTTGCAGGTCTTTCCACTCGCCGCGAAATGAGAACGCGCGCCAGGCGTGCTCTCGGAAGTATCGCTCTATGTCCGAGGCATAGATGCCGCGAGCGCCGGGCACACTCAAAGCGCGTTTTATCTCGGTTGCGTCGGCGCGCTCATCGATTGAGCGGCCTTGCTGACGGAGCCAATATTGCATCACCATTGCGATGCTCGCCGCTCCGCAGCCATCCTTCTCCTGCTTCACAAAGGGAACATCAAGCCACACGCCTGCGGAGTCAGAAGAGCGCGGAGCAGCAGTATCCTGAAGTCCTGCGGCTGATGACACTGCGCAAAAGCACGCAAACAAGACTGTCGATCCGGCGAGACGGCGAAACATGTTTTCTCTAGCGCACTGCGACAATGATCAAGATGACCACCGCGATGCCTATGATGATGATCAGCAGATCCCGATTACTCAGTTGACCGGCGGCGAAGTCCTGATCGATTTTGTCGGCGCGTGACGCCAATCGCGCGAGTTCGGCGTCGCTCAACGTCGAAACCGCGGCTGTCACCTGCGCCGGGTCTATACGAGCGGCCTTCAAGGCTTTCTGCGCCTCTTCAGATGAAAAGAGCCGCTCGGCTTTTTCCAGATTCTTCTGCCGCGTCTGTGTAGCACTTACCAATTCTTTGTGTATATCAGCCGGGCTTGCCACCTGACTCTGCGCCCTTACGCTTGGGGTTAAGGCGAATAGTGTGATCAGCACGCAACTGACCAGCACGCGAATAGACAGACGGAGATCAAAGAGCATAATTCGCAACCTCGGAGTGGAGTTGATCAGTGGTGACAGAATTATAAATATACTATATTTCCCTTCCATGCAAGCGCGCGAACCGGACGGCCAGGTCGGCGACGCTGAGATAGCGAAGAAGGTATATTGCGCGCGGGATAATGTCAGGTTGCAAGCTGCCTTCTAATTCCCCGGCGCGGTGGTCGAGCCTTTGTATTTCGGCTCGCCGAGTTTCACTATCCATATACCCGTGTTCATGTCGTTGAAATAGACAAGTCTGTTGTGCGGCTGCGCGCCCCAGGTGAAGGGCAGGTTCGTGCGATACCCTACAGTTTCTCCCGTCCAGAGGCGGCCTACTTCGCGCCCCTGTGTGTAGAGGTCGCCGCGAAGTTCTCCCGATATATCGACCACGCGCCCGCCTCCGTTGTAGTAGCCCATGTACATAAGGTCGCCTTCGGCCCATATATTGTGCGAACCCGATTCAGGCACCCCGTACTCGGCCACCTTGCGCGGATGCTCTATGTCGGATACGTCTACTATATGGACTATGCCGCGAACGGGGATGCGACTCGGGTCATAAATGTTGAATTGCGCGGGGAAGACTTCATCGCCGACGAAGACATAATTTCCGTGACGAAATACCGCGTGCGCGCCCGCAAGCCATCCGTCGCCGTAGAGTTCGTGATAGTTGAAACGCAACTGGCTTACGAACTGCGGGTTTTCGGGGCTTCCGCCCTTGATGCCTTTGCCCACATCCAGAATGACGAGACCGTCCCGCCAGTAGGCAAGATAGATCAGCCCGTCTTTGACCTGCACGTCATGCAGATAACGTCCGCCGGTGGATTCGCCAAACGGCGTGACTATATGCTTGCTCAGAGGATTTTCGGTCTCCCATCGCGCGACCTCTTTCGGATTTTTGACATCCTTGAAATCGATCACACGCAATGACCCCGTTGCGTCGTCCGTCAAATAGACGTAGTGGCCGTCGATGAATGCGCTATGTACGCCGCCCGTGACGGTCTCTGTGTATTCGGATACGACCTTCGGGTGGGCCGGGTCCGATGTGTCGAGAAAGACTATGCCGTTTTTGCGGCTCGAAGCGTTTTCGCGCGTGATAACCGCTATGCGCCCGTCTGCCGTCGTGCTGACATCGTTTATGTGGCGCGCGTCGACCTTGATCGTGTCGGTCAGCTTGGGATTTGCCGGGTCCGATATATCATAGACCTGCAAACGATCTGAGACGGAAGAAACATAAGCGTAG
>JAKEHD010000791.1 GCA_022615215.1 Blastocatellia bacterium | reverse complement strand
GGCAGCAGCCCGCAGCGGTCGCGGTCGGTGTCCGTCCAGACGTGCTGCCGGTAGCTCATGTAGCCGTTCAGCCGTCCCTCCGAGATGGACGAGTTGGCGAACATCGCGGTCAGGATCGGCGACAGGCCCAAGGCTTTCAGACAAGCATTCAAACCAATCTCTGAGTGAATCGACTCAACCGGCCGGATTTTCTCGCCTATGGTCTAAGTTGATTTATCTCATCCAGTAAACTCGGCGGCAACGCTCATCGCGTTGCACGCCTCGCCTTCGCGGGCGTGGCTTTAAACCACGCCCTTGACCAAAGGGGACCTCATCCCCTTTGGAATCCCCAGTCTTAGGGGACTTCGCGCCTCCTAAGAACCCCCGCGAGCGGTGCCGATTCATCCCCGCCGCAAGCAGCGGGGCATTCTCGGAGATTTAGTAAAAAGTGAGGCGTGCTGTAGAGATCGAAGCCCGTAAAGAATTCGGCAAAGCAGACTGAGCGAGAGAAATGCTTCGAGGGGCGTAACGTTTTTCAGAATATCCCACTCCTGGGTGCGCGGTGGAAATAAAAGTGCGCCGTAGAAAAACTTGGGAGTAAGGAGAGTCTGAATCTTGAAGAAGAATCTTGATGTAAGCATAACGAAGGCGGTCGATCTCGGATCGGTCTGCAACGATCATCGTATTCGAACCAATCGGGAACATCGCGTCGGGACAGACTAAGAAGAGTCCGTCCCTGAGACGGCAACAGAGCGTCTCAACCACTTCACTTTCAACCAGAATGCTCCAGCCAAATTGTCTGAAGGAGATTTTATATCCTCCGGGAAGGGTGTGCTTATATGGCCAGGGATTCCGAAGATGAACGAACAGATTCCGGCAGTTCATTATCAGGCGAAGCGACAGATGCGCGACCCGATAGCCTGTGCGACAAGGCCGTCGACGGACAGGATGAAGGGGAATCAGGGTTCGATATTCTACTGGAGACGCTGAACCCGGATCGTGACAGGGCCGGTCATGAGTATGAGAAGTTGCGCACCAGAGTTCGCAAGCTCTTCGAGGCGAATCGCGCCCCCGACCCTGACACGATGGTCACGGAGGTTTTCGAAAGGGTGGAAAAGAGACTTGAATATATAAGCAAAGGTATTCAGAAAGACGAGCCGATAAGAAACATCTTTCCCTTTATAAGCGGAGTCGCCCGCAATGTTTTGAGGGAGCACTGGGTCTCTCAGTCATTCAAGGCCGACGAGTATGATACGGACCTCCGCGATCTGTTTGTCGAAGAGGATGAAGAGGAGCGCGAGCAGAAAGAGAGACGGCTCGCGTGCCTCGACCTCTGCCTCTCTCAACTGGGCGATAAGACGCGCCGACAGGCGCTCGATTACTACTCCGCTCAGGGAGCGGAAAAGATAAGGATAAGGAAGAGAATCGCCAGGGAAGAAGGGATTTCGCTCGGAACTCTCAGAGTCAGAATGCACAGGATAAGGCGCGATCTGGCAGAGCGCATACTCAAGTGCCTCGATCATCGGGAATGATTTTCCCACAGCCCCGCCCTCTATGAAACGATTTTCATATCGCCTCACTATCATAATGAGAGGTGATCTGCCATGCAATTGATGGAAAAGGATGAAAAACTGAAACGCTACCTGATGGGCGAACTCTCCCCGCAGGCCCGCATCGAGATAGAAGATCTCTACCTGGCCGACCAGGATTTCTACGAACGTTTGCTCATAGTCGAAGACGACCTCATCGACGACTACGTTCGCGGGACGCTATCGGCGCGGGACCGCAATCTGTTCGAAGAGAATTTTCTCTGTTCCGGGGAACGCCGCGAGAGAGTCGAAATCGCCCGAACCCTGATCGCTTACTCGGATGCGAACGCCTCGTCTCGGCCCGCTTCTCTCCCGGAGCGGAAAAGTTTTTTGGAGCGGTCGCGCTCCTCATTCAGCTTTCAGGGCCGGGCGAAGCGGCTTGCTGTGGCCGTTGCGATAGCAGCCCTGTCGCTTGCCGGTGGTTGGGGCTGGATGGCGTTCATACGCCTGCAATCGGGCTTCGACGATCTTCAATCCGAACACCTCGCCCGGCAATCGAGAGAAGAAGCCGTCAGGCGTGACCTCGAAGATCAAAAACGGCTGCGCGATCAGTTGAGCGCGTTGCTGAACCGGGAACGCAACGAGCGCGGGCGTGTGGAACAGGAACTCGAAAAAGTGCGCGAGCGCGATTCCCGCCCCGTGATCTTCAGCCTCGGCAAGGGATTGGTCGAAAGATCGAGAGGCGCTGCCCCGGAGGGCAGGATGATCGCAATACCACGAGGACGAGAGAGATTGAAATTTCGCCTTGATCTCTCTGCCGAGCTTTACGAGACATACCGGATCATCGTAAAGGACGCGAGCGAGCATACGCTGTGGCAGGGGCTTGTGAAGAGCGAAAAAACCTCGCGCGGCCCTGCGGTCTCCGTAATACTGCCATCGAGCCTGTTCGCCGGAGGAGAATATAACCTCGTCCTGAGCGGAAGCCATGACCGGAAAGAGTTCGAGGTCATCGGCGATTTCCCGATCGTCGTGGTCAGGAAATGATATTCACCTGTAATGATTCGGCGCGATTCTCACTCTAATATGAACGGGCCGAACGAAGCGGTAGTGTCCCTGAGTTTCCTTGATAGATAAGGAAGCTGTCGGGCGAGATTCCCATCCTCGGCGTTTGTCTGGGACATCAAGCGATCGGAGCGGCCTTCGGTGGCCAGGTCGTGCGCGCTTTGCAGCCGGTCCATGGTCGTTCGAGCCTGGTCGTTCACGACGCGCGGAGGATTTTCAGCGGGTTACCTTCGCCGCTGACCGTCGGACGGTACCATTCGCTGGCCGTT
>JAKEHD010000790.1 GCA_022615215.1 Blastocatellia bacterium | reverse complement strand
AAGAAGAAAGAAATCTCTGAAGAAAGAAAAAGGGCGGCGCACTCCACATAAGCGTTCCTCTCTGGAAAAATTTTCATTTTGCCCCGCGCGCAGTATATATCAGCCATCAGCTTTCAGATGACCACTGACGAACGTGTTATTAACCCGAGGCCCGCAGGCTGTGAGAAGCGATCAAGTGAAAAGCCTGAGCCGCAAAACTCATCAGCGCAAGGCCGTTCATCTTTGAGCACAGGTGCCAAAGACGGGCCAAAATGTATCAAAGTCCTCTCCCTCTGTCAAGTTAAGAAAATGTTTCCTGATTCATTATGGGAAATCGTATTGTATGGAAAGGCAGGCATAACATTTTGAGTAACCATAAGCAACTTTGTTTTGGCTGTTGTCGGATTCGTGCCAATCTCTTGGAGTTCGATTTAGCGGCTGTGCTTACTCATTCCGGTGCGGCAATTTCATTTGTGGAAATCTCAGGGACCGGCTACTGATCCGCTTCGGGTTTCAGCCGGGCCTCGAATCGTTTCCGCCATTCTTCTTCCGACTGCATCGCATCGCGCGTTTCCATGAAGGCATAGCTTATCATTTTGTCAACAGGCGTGAGAATTTGATTCCCCTACTCACCTATTTCATCGGATTGATATTCACGAAGTAGACGAGGAACTCTTCGCCATCCTTCGTGCCGAATCCTACAGTGCCGTGAGAAATAGCGTCGGCGTTTCTGAGTTCGCTGATCGGTTGAGGTCCGGTATTTCTCGGATCGCTCGTCACTTCGATGAAATGTTTTATCGTATTGCCTTTCGCCTCGACCGTGATGTGAAATGTATCGTTCTTGATTCCGAGGTTCAGGGCGACGTAATCGGCCGCCTTGAGTTCTCTGAGTCGACCGTTC
This sequence comes from Blastocatellia bacterium, assembly GCA_022615215.1. Lineage (GTDB taxonomy): Bacteria > Acidobacteriota > Blastocatellia > UBA7656 > UBA7656 > JAKEHD01. The sequence continues at coordinate 7,665 of JAKEHD010000790.1, read as the reverse complement.
TCGCTTATGTAGCTTTTGAAGATAGTCGGGGGCGATCCCTTAGGCCCGGTCAATTGAAACATATAGTAATTCTGTTTGTCGCGGGCGCGCACTATCCATACCGCCCCTTTGCCGTTTATGAAACTGATGTCGAACTCCATCTTGAAATCTGCGTAAAGCACATCGCGGACAAGCCCCATATCAGGGCCGCTTATGATCATCCTGCCGGGTTTGATCTCCCATGCTTTGGGCGCGGCCCATGACGCGGCTCCTCCCCGGAAGGAGTCCGCGAACTCCGGCGAGAACTCTATGCGTTTGAGCGCCAACTCCACCCGGTCATCGCCTGCGGCGAAGGTACGGGTTTCTGTGGCGGTTTCGAATTTGTCCTTTACAGCCTTTATGACAAGACGGCCGGGCATGAGCTTGTTTGAAATCAATATCTCTCCATTTTCGGCCGTGCTGCCCTGATAATTATCGTCGACGTAAATCTCAGCGCCCGGCTCGCTTATCACAGTGAGATTGACGAACGCAGGCTTGAACTTGGGAGAGACAGGGGTGCTGGCCCCGTTCAGAACTTCCACTTTATTTTCCCATGCGGCAATGGTCGGATGAGATATGCGCAGGGTGTAAGTGCCTGCTGGAAGGGCCTCTATCTCCAGGAGGTTTTCTCCTCTCTTTACGATGCTGACCGGTTTTTTGCTGTTGATTAGAATGTTTGCATTAGCGTCGACCGACCCCATCGCCAGAAGAATCGAGCCTGTAGTCGGCAACAGACCGGCCTGTAATATCTGCGGCTGAGGGGGCTTGACCGAAATCTTTTTCCTGATTTCAGGCGAATAATTCTCTGCCGATATCTCCACGTCGTAGAGTCCCGGAGCAAGCTCTGCGCGGAATTCGCCCTCTCCATTGCTCTTGCCCTGTTTGATTGCGACTCCGCGCGAGTTCTTCACCACCACTTCAGCCGCAGGCGGGTTCGTAAGCACGAACAGCACTCCGTTGGTGCGGACCTGAGCGCGTTGAGGCCCTTTTGGTTGAACGCGAGTCGTCGGTTTAGGTTTGGGCTTGGGCTTGCCGACCTCTTCGAACTCGCGTTGCGCGTGGCCGGAAGAAGAGAAAAGCAGTGTGACAGATAATGCAAGAAGCGCAAGAATAGATAGGTATCGAGACATAATAAAAACCACCATTTCGCCTGTAGATCGAATGGAGTCATCAAATAACGACTCTGGGCACCGAATCTTCCCAACGGCTTTGCCGAAGGCTCAATCCAGCTTTACGGGAGCCTCTTATCCAACAGATTGGCGCGATCCCTCTGGCTTCGAAGCGATCATTGCTTTCGCGGCCCCGAAATATTCAGAGCATAATCAATATAATTGGCCGTCGCGTTCGGAATCAAGCCATGCTTTTTAAGTTCTCACTGGACCTGCGGAAGGCGATGAGAGCGGAGGGGCGTTCAGGGGATGCTCCTGGCGCAGCGAAATCCCAGGTCTTCGCTCGACCGGTCCTGCTCGAAGGCTGCGCGAGTCGTGGTCATAGCGAATTCCACGGGCTTTGCGAAACTGCCGCTGCGCACGACTTTGCCAGGGAGGGGTTTGGTTTTGCTGCCCGGATAGGGTAGATAATCCGAGTCGGTCCATTCGGCGACGTTTCCAGCCATATCGAACGCCCCGCAATGGCTCTTGCCCGATTCGTAGCTGCCTACGGGCGCGGGGGTCGATTTTTTGACGTTTGCATAAGCGGGGCCGAACTTGTCGCCCCACGGAAAGAGTCTCTTGTCCGCTCCGCGCGCGCCGTATTCCCATTCGGCTTCGGTCGGAAGCCGCTTACCGGCCCAATCGGCATAAGCTTTTGCGTCGAACCAGGTGACTCTGGTAACGGGCAAGCGAGCCTCTTCGGGTTTGAAATTTCCCTCCCTCCAACTCGCGGGCCAATTCTCCGGCGCTCGGCGATTTCTGGCTTTGATGAACTTGTAATACTCCCCGACCGTCACTTCATACCGGTCCAGGAAAAAAGGAGCGACCTCCATTTCGTGTTCGGGTTTTTCCGAAGGCTCGCTGCTATCGTTATAGCCCATAGTGAATTTGCCTCCGGCGACGTAAACCATCCCCTCGGGCGGCGTGGGAGGCGCGGGAGTCTCTTTATCGCCCGTGCCGCTTGTCAGGTTGGAATTTTTCGGAGGTGTTTCTATAGTCGGCCCGCTCTGCATCCACACTATTGCGCCTGTGAGTATTATGATGACCGCAACAGCGGCCGCCACAGCAAAGAGAAGCTTTCGACTGCCGGGCCTCTCAGTTGTCACGATCCTGCTGAAAGGCGCTGAAGCCTGATTGATTGGCGGAGAGTAGGTCGCCGGTTGAGAAAGCGATTGCGGCGGGGATTTTTGTAAGCTGGCCGGAGACGGCTCGGAACCTGCGAGCCGCGCCCGACTCGATGTTGCAGGTTCGGCGACTTTCCCTGTATCAGACGATTCGTTGGAACCGGTCATGAGAGCAGTTTCCTCTCTCGTAGAGAAAGCGGTCGGAGGAAAAGTGGAAGCAAAAGGAGATTGAGGCGTGCTCGTCCCCATGGTCTTGAGCGTTATGCCGGCCGTGTAGAACGCCGCTTCGAGTTCCTGCACGAGATGCGCGGCCGAATCGGGCCGATCTTCCCGCTTCTTGTTGAGTGAGCGCAGTATGACATCTTCGATCTGTTTGGGAATATCCGCGCGCAATTTGCTCGGAGGTTGAGGCGGTTCGGTAGCGTGCTTGAGCACTACGCCTACCGGAGTGGGGGCATGGAAAGGAACCTGACCCGTCAGCATTTCATAGATAATGATTCCCAGGCTATAGATGTCTGAGCGCGCATCGAGTTCTTCGCCCCGGCATTGTTCGGGCGACATATAGAAAGGCGTGCCGACTATCATGCCTTCCTGTGTGAGTGCGCTCGTCTCGGTCTTGAGCTTCAGCTTCGCTATTCCGAAGTCGAGCACTTTCACTTGCAAGGCACCTTCATCGGATGTGAAGAGCCATATATTGTCCGGCTTCAGGTCTCTATGGATTATGCCTTTCGAGTGGGCCGCGTAGAGCGCCGCGCACGCTTGCTGAATTATGAAGAAGCTCTCCTCATAATCCATTTGCTTCTTCTCTTTGAGTCTCTTTCTAAGGTCTGACCCTTGAAGAAACTCCATGACCAGATAGGCGATGCCCGTATCTTTCGTGACTCCGAAATCGGTAACAGCGACCGCGTTCGGATGACGAATTTGAGCCGCGGCGCGGGCCTCTTGCCGGAATCGCTTGAGCGCGGTCTGGTCGGAAGAGAGATGATGATGCAGTACCTTGATGGCCACCGTGTGATCCATGTGAATATGGGTCGCGCGATAGACCTTCCCCATACCGCCTTCTCCGATCTTTCCTTCTATCTGGTACTTGTCATCAAGGAGCGTATCGACAAGTTCATCTTTCTTGGCCTCGGAGGTCAGGGGCTGCCCGTCGAACGGACAGTAAAGCAATTGCTCATTGAACTCCTGTTTGCAGTTAGGGCATTGCTTCATCGTCCGTCGCTCCTGGTGTTGGTATATCAGGGTTTGTTGGCCTATATCCTACAGCACGCCTCTACCGTAGTCAATTATAGCCACTTTGCGTGTTCAAGCCTGAATCGATACTGTTTCCTCAAGAGCCGGGACGCTTCGAAGAAGGATGTCGACCCGCTAAAGATCATAGCTTTCGCCATCGGCAATCCGACCTCATGCGCGCATAGCCTTCTTCACCTGAGCGCGCTAACTGCCTTCGACATAAGGCCGAGACTGCACTATGTAAAGTCGGCCGCCGAGATAGAGCCACTCTATGTCCTGATCGCGCCCGCCGAATACCCGCTCGATTTGAAGCGCGGCGCGAGCAAGCCTTCGGACCATCGCGTCCGTGAGCACCGCGCGATGCTGCTCTATGCTCACTTCCTTGACGCCGCCGCGCTCGTCGAATGCAAGCATCGTGTCTTCATCCGAACGGGTCAAGACCTGAATCGCGTTCGATGCGGGGCGATAGATCACCTGCTCAGGCACGCGGCGGCCCTCGACCACCTTTATGCCGAGTCCGCGTTTCGCATTTACATAGACCGCCGAGCGGTCGCGGGCGTTGAAAGGGTCCGCAGTGATTGCGACGCCCGCACTGTCGGCATTGATACCCTCTTGAACGAGCACAGCCGGGTAGACCCCGAAGTGATTCATGCCGAAACTCTCTCTCGCCTCGTAGGCTTCATAATTCCACACCGACGCCCACACGGTCTTTATCGCTTCCATCAACTTATCGTCCGCGCGGACGTTCGGCACCGTCGTGTAGAGACCCGCGCCGCTGAAGTCGGGCAGGTCTTCGGCATTGGTCGAGCTTCGCACGAACAGCCCTTTGCCCGCGTACTCGCGATGGACTTTTTCGAGTATGGCTTTCTCGAATTCCGAGTCGTGCTCGCCCGCTTGAATCCATCGGCGCATCTCGGCGAGTCTCTGTTTGCGATAGAGAGGGTCATGAACGAAGCGGTCCTCTTCGACCGTCTCGCTGATTCGATCTTCGAGTTTATTGCGGCGGACGAACTCCTGATAGTGATAAAACGGTATCGCAAAGCCTGCGGGCACATAGACATTCGGCAGGCGAGCGCGGGCGACCTCGCCGAGGTTGGCCGACTTCGCTCCGAACCTGCGCGCATCGCGCGCGCGCTGGTCTTTCAGGTCGGTGATCTCTTTGTAATTCAAATCGGCCGCGGGCGTGACAAGGTCCGCGCGCTTGACCCATTGGCGCTGACGCTCGGCGACCTCGCGAGCGTCAGCGGGCTTGAGACTGTAATCGTTTTCGCGCACTTCGAGCCGCACATATTTGCCTTCGAGTTGTTTGAAGAGCTTGTCTGCTTCGCGTATGTGCGCGTTGGGGATGGACCATGACTTGGCGAGAAGGTTGGCGTGCGAAAGGGGCGAAGCCGGTTCGGTCGTTATTATGCCCGAAAGCGGCGTCAGTTGAACGGGCACCTGTTTGAATATGACTATCTGGTTGCGGTCTATAATGGTGTCGGGCTGCATGCGATCTATTATGCGAAGCTGGCCTATACTGCTGCCGAGGTTGAGCGGCTGATACTGTCGGTTGTGCGCAAGCTCGGTTGCCGTGAGCACTCTCAGATAGCCCTCAGCGCCTGCGGTTTCATTCAGCCGGGCGGCGACCTCTTCCTGAGCGAGCGAGTTCGGTTTGAAATAGAGCGGCGCGAAAAAACTGCCCGCAAGCGCCGCGTAGGCTTCCGAGAGCAATTCTTCGTTGAGACGGTCGCCCTCCCAGAACTCGAATGTATATTTATCGACCTGTGTCTGATGAGCGACGGTGCCGAGCAGAAAGCGGCGGTCGGCCTTCAGGTAGTTGTTTTCATAGAAAGCCTGCCCGCGTTCGAGCGAAAGATAGTTCGCGTTGACGAAGTCTTTGTGAAATCTGTAAGCCTTCGAATCGACATAATAAACCCGCGCGCGCGCGCGGCGGTCTATGACGAACATCAAATGCGGCAGCGCGTAAAACCGGCCGCCGTAGTATATGCGCGCGAGCCGGTCGAAATCTTCCCGCCCTCGAATGCGGTCGAGCGAAAACCGTGTGACGTTCGGAGCCGTTCTCTGCGCCGAAGAAAAAGAAATCTTCGTCCTGCCTCTTTGCCCGGAGCGGCCCTGATAGGTTTCAAGCGGCGCGCTGATGAAGTGTACGATAACAGATTGCGCACTGAGCACATTCGTAAGGCAAATAGACAGTATTAGTATGACTCTTATTCTCCGCATGGAATCTATCCTCACAAACAATTTAAGTATTCGTCATAGATTCTATCACACGAACCGGGACTGCATTCGGCTTCTTTGACCACAGATTACACATAAAGATTTCTTTCTTCGATTTCACGGATAAAAAGTACGGCCCAAGTTCATCCTCGCGATCTGTGTCTTCCGCAGTCTCTGTAGTCGATCTTCTTTTAGCTGACGGCTGATAGCTGATGGCTGATGGCTGATTTCGTCGCTCTCTTGTTGATCTCACAATCAGGCTCACGATGACGGGTTGAATCATCTATAATCGCGTACATGATTTCAGCGGTGCTCCTTGCAGCGGGCGAGTCTCGTCGCATGGGCGAATTCAAACAACTGTTGCCCTTTGCCGGGAAGACTTTCATCGAATGCTCGGTCGATAACCTCCTGGCTTCTCGCGCAGGAGAAGTCATAGTCGTCACGGGGTACCGCGCAGAAGATGTCAGCCGTGCCATCGGTGGTCGCCGTGTCAGGTGCGTTTACAATCCCGATTATCGCTCAGGCATGAGCGCCTCGATCAAACGAGGGGTGCAAGCGGTCTCTGAGGGCGCTCGCGCCGTGATGATCGCGCTCGCAGATCAACCTCAGATCGGGCCGGATATTTGCGATCAGGTGATCGAAGCTTATGAAAAAAGCCGCGCGCAGATCGTCGTGCCCGCTTACGAGGGGCGAAACGGCCACCCGATCATTTTAGACCTCAGCCTCAAAGCGGAGATACTGGCCATAGATGCGCAACAGGGCTTGCGCCAGGTGATTCACGCGCGCCCGGAAAGGGTTTTTCGCGTCGAGGTCGCCAGTGAAGATGTGCTTGTGGATTTCGATTTCCCGGAAGATTACCGCCGTATTTTTAAACCGTGATGCGAATCGATAACGAAGATACTTACTACCCATCACTGACTACTTACTATCCATAAGTTGGGCACTCATTATCCAATCGGGATGCGGGAAATTTACTGCATGAAAAAGAGGCCGGAGTCAGTTCCGGCCTCTCTTCGTCGGCAAATCATGAGTCATTGCTAAACGGCTATCTTATCAGCCCGTTTAGCGCGAGATGCGGGCGATTCGAAGGGAAGCACGCGGCCTCCATCGGGCAGACTCTGGCGCGATTTGCTCTGTGCGGCCCTCGCTTGCAGCACATACAACGCAAGCTCGGATGCCAGTACGAAGGAGTGGCCTCCGCAATGGTCGCAGTTGCCCGAACGGTTCAAATAGGTCTTTACAGGTATTTCTCTATCGCCTGAGCAGTCGCCGCAAATTATCTGGACTCCCATGGTCGCCAGAGGCACTCGCGGCTCCGACAATCGCGCGAAAGCGCCTTTATGGCTTCTCGTATAAATGTAGGTCAATACGAAAACGGCTATCGTTGCGGCTATGATAATCAACATGATCGTCTCCTTATAGTTTTCAACCAATCCTCGAATGCGGCCGTGGCCGCCTCCCTTTCATATACGAATGAACGTAAGAACGAAGATTCGCAATTAATGTTAAAAGATCAAACACACTCCGCCGATAAAATTCCAGCAATGCTTATGCCAGAACCCGTCGAATGGCGCAAAAAAAACACTAATGCGAGCAAATAACACTTTTGATAATTGCTTATTTTCAAATACGGAGCAGAGTCGTGACCGAATAGGGGACAAAGTGCCACATTATGGAGACGAATCCATGCATAGATACGACATCTTGTGGAAGCATATAATCACAACGGGAACAGGTCGTGTCGACGATTTGAGCGGGCGAGAAACGCCGGCGGAAATATTTACACACGAGGGATTCGGGCGGCGGATATTTCAAATGTGCTGCGAGCTATACTGCGCGCGGGGCCCGCATGAAAGTTTTTCCGGAGAGGAACGCATATTTGGAGTGCGCCGCCCTTTTTCTTTCTTCAAAGATTTCTT
>JAKEHD010000789.1 GCA_022615215.1 Blastocatellia bacterium | reverse complement strand
GTCGCGTCCGCGCGTCATCACGACCGAGCTTCGCGAGACCGACCGCGCCGCCATGGCCGTCCATGACGGCAAGACCGAAAAGGTCACCCGGCCGCCTTTGATCGAACCCAAAGGTCACATAGGAAGGTTCGATATAAGGCGCACGCTCGGCGCGGGCGGAATGGGCGAGATATTCGAGGCTTATGATACGGAGCTTCAGCGCGTGGTCGCCGTCAAGGTGCTCGCGTCGAAGTACGTCGAAGACGAAACGATGAAGCAGCGTTTCCTCAGAGAAGCGCGCATGGCGTCGCAACTCAATCATCCCAATATAGCTACGATCTACGAAATAGGAGAGGCGGCGGGCAATCCCTATATCATCATGGAGTATGTCGAAGGCGAAACGCTCGCCGCCCGTCTGACCGACGGCCCGCTCGATTTAGAGATAGTGGTTGCAGTAGGGAAGCAATCGGCCGAGGCGCTCTTCGAAGCGCACGAATGCGGAGTCGTTCATAGGGATATCAAGTCTGCGAACATAATGATAACCGACCGGGGCAAAGTGAAAGTGCTCGACTTCGGCCTGGCAAAACCACTGCGTCCGAGGGGCCGCCCCTCCGGCAAATCCAGGCTCACGGAATCGGGCATACTGCTTGGGACCGTCAATTATATGTCGCCCGAACAGGCCACGGGCCGGGGACGGGTCACACATCTATCGGATATATTCTCGCTCGGCGTGGTGCTCTACGAGGTGACGACGGGCCAGTTGCCATTTGAAGGCGACACATACTTTCAGACCATCGAGGCGATAAACAAACGTGCGCCTTCGCCTGTAAAGAAGCGCCGCAAAGACGCGCCCGGCGCGCTCATAACGATTATCGAGCGCATGCTCAAAAAGGAGCCGTCCGAGCGTTATCAGTCTGCGGCGGAAGTGGCACAAGACCTCGCTCGGATATTCGAAGGCAAAAAGTAAAAGGTAAAAGTGATTTTTGCCTTTTTACTTTTTACTTTTGCCTTCAAGCGATTCAGACTTCTTTGTGATGGTCAGGGCTGATCGATATCTCTTCATCATAATGGGATTCGCGCGTAAACATCACAAACCCGACTGCGATGAGGACGAGCAACAACACCAGCACTATGACCATGAAGTACCAGGGGAGAGCAGGTTGACCCGAGCCGGGGTCTCCCCCGCTGAGCGCAAGCAGGAGAAACGGCCCGACCACTGCACCAACAAGCCCTATTAGCAATATCACGCGGTCGAAAACGCCCTCTTGCGGCACTTTGACGTGCCATCCGCTATAGGCTCCTGCCGCGGCTGCTACCAGAGAGAGTCCTACAAACAAGAGGCTGCGCCCCGAAAAGGAGATTTGTCCATTCTCATCGCCCATCAAGATGCCGGTTACGAACTGGCCCTTATTACCTTGAGGCAGCGCCATATAGACCAGCGCGCTGATTATAAGTGTCACAACCGCTACTGCCAGAGCGTCGACAATTCGCAATTCCTCGCTCATCCAGCCTATGATGAATGCCCCTACGAAGAATGCTCCCAGAGCTATTCCTAGAACGAAGAGCGGTATGGTCCCCTGACCCAGGCCCGCTTCGCTTTGCGCCGCGCTGTAAGCGACAGCAGTGAAGATCAAAGAGATAACCACCTGCAACCCGAAAGTGAAGCCAAGCCCCGCCAGCATCCATTTAATGCGGTTTTTCATTATTTAACCCCTCCCGTCACCACTGCTTGACGCAATGGCCGACGCGCTGCTCAGATCTAATTTATCACTTCTCCCTGCCAGCAAATCTGTACGATCCTCCGTCTCTCAAGAGTTCCCCGGACACCTGATCGTTCAGGGTCAGCTATAGAGTTAAATACAAAGCAGAGAACCGCTTTCAACATTACTATCCGGTTCCAATCAAACCGCTGGCAGACGGTTTCGGTTCTTTCATCTTTTCCAGGAGGCCATCTTAGTCCCGGAAGAGGCCGGTGTCAAAGCCTCCGGCGGCAAAGTCAATTGTGGAAAACACTAATGGCATCCTTGCGCGGTGTGGAAGGACGGAGGAAGAAAGAAATCTTCGCACATTCGATTGACTGCGGCGCATCGTTCGTCATTCGAATCCGAGCAGGCGTAATCCCTGAACGAGCGCCGAAGAGAATACATATCCGAGCGCCGTATAGAAAAGCAATTGAAGCCCTGCCACGCGCCAGGAACCGGTTTCGCTCCGCACGACGGCGACCGTAGAGAGACACTGCAAGGAAAAGAAGAAGAAGACTATCAATCCAATAACCGAGGAGGGCGTAAAGATGCGCTCTGAGGTTCCGGCGAAGGTCGCCGCGCGCATTTGATCGAGAAGCCCGGCCTGCCCGCTTTCTTCCGCACCCGCCACGTGAAATACGATAGCCATGGAGCTTACGAATACCTCTCGCGCTGCGAAGGCCGATATCAACCCCACTCCCACGCGCCAATCAACCCCCATCGGGCGCAGGGCAGGTTCCATGGTCTGTCCGATCTGCGCTGCAAAAGAGCTATCGAGAGCGCTCTCTGCTACAAACGAATTAGGGGTGTTATCTGCTCTTTGAGGCTGGTGCGATCCGAGTCCGAAGTTCGAGAGCAGCCATAAAAAGGCCGAGATCACGATGATCGGCATGCCTGCTTTTTTCAGATAGGCTGACGAACGGGTCCAGGTCATTCTCAACGTCGGTTTCACAAGGGGCTTGCGGTACGCAGGCATCTCCATCGCAAGCAGGGAGGCAGATTTTTTGCGCAGAATGAAGCGGCTTATAAGCCCGGCAGTCAATGTACCCACGAGCAAGCTTGCGACGTAAATCGCCGCAAGGCTGAGGCCTGCCTCCCAGGGCGAGTCGGGAAGCAGGGCGGCCAGCAGAAGCGCGTACACAGGAAGCCTCGCGCTGCAACTCATCAGCGGGAGTATCCATATCGTAAGCAGCCGCTCGCGCCTCGAAGGAATGGCACGAGCGGCCAGCACAGCCGGAATCGCGCAGGCAAATCCCGATAGCATGGGCACGAAAGACCGTCCGTGCAATCCCATATAAGCGAGCGGGCGGTCCACGATGGCAGCCCCGCGCGCCAGATAGCCCGAATCTTCGAGCAGCGTCATCAGAAAGAAGAGTATGACTATCTGCGGAAAGAAGACGGCAACCGCGCCGACACCTCCGATTATTCCTTCGGCAATGAAACGCGCGATCACTCCATCGGGCAAAACTCTCAAGGCCAATTGCCCCGCTGCCGCAAATCCCGCCTCTATCCAATCCATAAACGGCTGGGCCGCCCAGAAGATCGCAGCGAAAAGCCCTATCAACACGGCGAAGAAGATGGGAAATCCCCAGAAGCGGTGCAGCACTACTCGGTCTATGCGCGAGGTGAATAAATCGGTCGCAAGAACCAGAGGAGTGTTTCGCCCGATAGCGCCGCTTGAGGCCAGCAACTCTCGAATCGCTTTATAGGCCGCCACCGGCTCTTCAGGAATAAGCGCCAGGGCGTTCTCCTTGGAATCGGTGCGAGCTATCTCATGGCGCAGAGCGGCAATCAATTCGGCAGCGCCCCATCCTGTTCGTCCGTCGACAGGCACGACAGGCACTCCCAGCCTCACCTCTAGCTTTTTCGCATTGACCGATTGGCCCGTGCGCGCAAGCAGATCGGTCATAGTCAAAGCGATGACCATGGGCTTTCCCCTGCGCGCGATAAAGCTGGCGAATTTGAGATGGCGCTCCAGTTGATTGGCGTCGACGACTACGATCAGAGCGTCCGGTTTGACCGAGTGATGGCGATCTTCGATGACCTGGCAGGAAATCTCTTCTTCAGGTGAGGGAGCGACAGTGCTATGCACGCCCGGCAGATCGACGATCGTCAGGAGCGGCCCGAAATCCGGCTTGCTCTTGCCCCGCGACAGAGCGACCGTCACGCCGGGATAATTCGCAGTATGAAAGCTGCCGCCCGTGAGCGCATTCATGAGGGCGGTCTTTCCGGCATTGGGCGCGCCCGCCAGACAGACGGTCGCCGACACGGTATGGGGCTTCTTATCCTGAGACTGTGAAACCCCGGCCTCGGCTTTTGTTAGAGAGGTGGATACGTCTGCCGGACCCATAGCGATTATTGAACTCTTATCCACGCCGCTTCCCGCCGCCTGAGCGCGAGGCGCGCACCCCTAACCAGAACCACCAGAGGGTCTCCGAGCGGGACCGACTGAACTATTGCCAGCGCTTCGCCCGGCGTGATCCCCAAATCGAGCAACCTGCGGCACTCTTCATCAGGCCCATCCAGGCACTCTACACGAAACCACTCGTTGAGCGGCGCTTCTAAAAGGCTCATGATAAAACCTCTCTCACCTGTCGCAGGGCCGGTTGTAAAAAGACAGGAAAATAATAGCTCAAAAATGAAATTCAATTTCATTTCCACCCCGCTTGGGAAGAATATAGCCAAAGCGAGAGTCTGTCAACTGTTTTGTTCGTGATTGTTGCGGCAAAATAGAGATGTGCCCTGGAAAACGTGAATCTTGCAATGTTTTTCCCTCGAATTCCGTCTATCGATTCAGGATGACGATCAAAAAGCGAGAAGCCGCGTGCCAAGACCGCCTGATGCCGCTAGATATACTGCGCGCGGGGCAAAATGAAAATTTTTCCAGAGAGGAACGCTTATGTGGAGTGCGCCGCCCTTTTTCTTTCTTCAGAGATTTCTTTCTTCTT
>JAKEHD010000788.1 GCA_022615215.1 Blastocatellia bacterium | reverse complement strand
TTACTTTCTCGTCAAGCTCATCCATGCCGAAGCTCATGATCTGGAAGAGCAGTTCTTTTTTTCCGGGGATATGATGGTAGATGCCCGCTTTCGTAATGCCTACGGCTTCGGCTATATCGCTCATCGAAGTGGCGTCATAGCCTTTTTCGCATATAATCCGGGCCGCCGCGCGATAGATTTCGCTCAGGCGATCCGTCTCGGACGAGGTGAAGAGTCTGAAGGTTCTTTTTGTCGTTGGCCTCATGTCTTTCGATTATGGCAAAACCTGGCGGCAGCGAAGGTGAAACGATAAATCCGACCTTTCATCCTGCCCTCTTCCGCAGGGTCGATGTAACCGGTTCTTCCTATGGCTCGATTTTCAACCGATTAACAAAGAGCTAAAATACCTGTCCCGCGATAGTCGTGTCAAGACAGTGAATTCTACCGCGCTCTGTACGTTTACTCTTATGTATCGAGCAATTTGCTGCTGACACTATCGAACCGCTGCCGCCTTCAAAATCCAGCGCGCAAATAAGGAAACGGGCAGCCTTCAGACTGCCCGTGATCCATAGAAATTATTAATGAGCCGTGGAGGACTCGAACCTCCGACCCGCTGGTTAAAAGCCAGCTGCTCTACCACCTGAGCTAACGGCCCCTTGCAAAGGCTGACGTGCATGAATCAAATTCGCCCGGCAGTCGCAAATCAGCATCATAAACTGGCCGGTCCCCGACCGTCAACCCTGGCTTCGCGCCGACCTCGGCCGTTCGGCCATCAAAATCGAGTGCCTGATTTTCGCGCTTCTCAATCCGCAATCGCTTTTCGTTTTCTGCGCGGTGTGAGGTCTTCGATAGCTCTCAAGAGATGCTCGTTGACGAACTCTGCAACTCCGTCTCCGGCCGGCAAACTCGTCACAAAATCCGCCTCCTCTTTCACCGAGTCCAGAGCGTTTGCGACCGCAACGGCGAAACCTGATGCGCGCAAAAAGGCAAGGTCGTTTTCAGCATCGCCTATGGCTATGATCTCGCTCGCCGAAACATCTATCATTTCAAGCCCCGCTTCAAGCCCTGTTGCTTTATTGACTCCGCTCGGCAAAACCATCACATCCTGCTTGTTGAAGATGATTTCGAGATCGAGTCCCAACATCTCGATTGCCGAAAGCACTTCGTGTTCGTGAGGTCTCACAGTGCCTACGATCACGCGGCCCGAAGAGAAAGGCACTCCCCTGCGCGTAAGCTCTTCCATAAAGCGGCGGCCGGGCGGCGCGGCCAGGTCTTTGATTACGCCGCTCGCGGGCAGGTGGACGACCGCTCCATTTTCGGCGACGACCATATCGAAGAGCGGGATTTGAGGGCAGACGTTCAAGAGATCGTCCAAAGCGCGCCCCGTGACAAGGCCGAGCATGAATTCGGCTTTCTTCGCTTTCGTCAACGCCTGCTCTGCTCTTGCAGATACCGCTCCTTCGTTTGCAAGCGTGCGGTCATAGTCGCAGGCCAACATCCTGAATTGCAAATCGAATCTCCTTTTTCTTTATTGAGGCGGGGCTTCGGCTCTTGCGGGCCGCTTCTCGGTCAGATGCGGCAGGTATTTGTTGATGAGTCTGTATGCCAGCAGAATTGCAAGGACCGCCCCGAACGTTACAGGCAACCGTGTGTCCGCCTTGACCAGCATCCAGTAGTGTATCACGCCCGCCGCCGCCGCCAGATATACGACTCTGTGCAGTTGCCGCCATCGCTTTCCGCCAATACGTTTTACCATGCGATTGGTCGAAGTAATGGCAAGCGGGACCATAAGGAAAAATCCGAGTATACCCACCGCGATGAAAGGCCGCTTGAGCGTGTCTTCGACTACGGCGCTCGCGTTGAAGAATTTGTCGAACCACACATAAGCCGTCAGGTGCAGCGCCCCGTAGAAGAATGCATATAGTCCTATCATGCGGCGGAACCGTATGAGCCAGGGAAGACCGAGTATCTTTCTGAGCGGCGTGACGGCGAGCGATATGAGCAAGAATACGAGCGTCAACGTGCCCGTCGTGTGCGTGACGAACTCAAGCGGATTAGCGCCGAGATTGCGGTGATAGCCATCCCATCCAAGCATCACGAGCGGCACGAGCGCGTTTATGAATACTACGAACCTGGCGAATCTTATATCCTTCACCTTCGCGCCTCCGATCAATAGTAAGCCTTCAAGTCCATGCCCGAATAGAGATGCGCGACCTCATCCCCGTAGCCGTTGAACATAAGCGTCTCCCTGCGGCCGAATTCGCCTATTCGCCGCTCGGTGGCCTGGCTCCAGCGCGGATGGTCTACATTCGGATTGACGTTAGAGTAGAACCCATATTCCTGCGGCGCGACCACGTTCCAGGTAGCGGCCGGTTCTTGCTCCACGAGGTTTATCTTCACGATCGACTTGATGCTCTTGAAGCCGTACTTCCAGGGGACGACCAGCCTTACGGGCGCTCCGTTCTGAGGCGGGAGAAGTTCGCCGTAGAGTCCCGTCGCAAGTATGGTGAGCGGGTGCAGAGCTTCGTCCATGCGCAATCCCTCTTCGTAAGGCCAGGGGAGGACCGCTCTGTTTTGATTGGGCATCCTTGCGGGATCGAATAAAGTTTCGAAATGAACATATCTGGCTTGAGATCGAGGCTCGACTTGACTGAGCAGGCGCGAGAGCGGAAAGCCCAGCCAGGGGATTACCATAGACCACCCTTCGACGCAGCGGAGGCGATATATGCGCTCTTCGGGCTGGCCGAGTTTTATGAGGTCGTCGAGATCATAAGTTCCGGGCTTATGGACGAGTCCGCCCACCTCGACCGCCCAGGGGCGAGTGACGAAATTTTCCGCCTCTTCGGCGACGGCGCGTTTACTGGTCGAAAACTCGTAGAAGTTGTTGTAATTGGTGATGTCTTCGTATGGGGTCGCCTTCTCGCCGGGCAGCCCTGATGAAATTGCGGGCCGTCCGTTGCTCACATCACTTGAGGGCGGGGTTTTCACTGCAAGCTGCCTGTATAGCAAGCCGGTCGCTGTCGTCGTCGCGGCAAGCACCGCCCCGCGCATAAAGGTGCGGCGGCTCAGGTAGACTTTCTTGTCTGTGATTTCGCTGCTTTTAATATCATCGGTTTTCTTGATCAACATGACGTCCGGTCTCCCCTGCGCTCAATCGCTGCGCGATAGTCAGTCTGTGCTTTTATACGAACATGTTTATGTATCCGATTTCAAGCGGATTTATTCGAGCCTGGTATTTGTGAGGGCGAGGAATCCATTTTCGGCATGCGCGAGACGCGCTCGCCCGCGATGCGGTTACGCATTCAGGGGCCTTAGAAAAATCCTCAATTCAAGCCGCGCGCAGTAGATAATAGGCCCCATATCGAAGCCAGCGATTGCAAATTACTATCATCCTGAATTACACTTCGCAGGCGTGAGGCGGCCGTGACACTGATAAAGCTGATTATGCCTTGATCTTTATCGCTGTCGTGCGCCGGCGCGCGAACTCAGTGAAAGCAGCAACCCTGGCGGCCTTTTACAGAGCGAGACGTTTTCAAAATGAGCCTAAAGACAACTGCTTCATTTAACTTTTCCGGCCACGAAACTTTTCCCTTCCGTTATGCATGGCTTAAAAAGGGCTTCGATGCGGCCCTGCGTGACTCGGCATTTTTCTCTAGCGAAAGAGCTATGACAGAGCTTGGCGTGGGCAAAAACATGGTCCGGTCAATACGTCATTGGTGCCTGGCTGCCAAGATACTTGAAGAAGATCATGGTTGCCTGATTCCAACCGTTATGGGCCGAAGCATTTTTGCCGATAACGGATTCGATCCCTATCTTGAAGACCCTGCTACTCTCTGGCTTATCCATTGGCAACTGGCATCCGACCCAAGAGTGGCGACGACATGGTTTTGGGCCATGAGTCATTGGCATTCAATCGAGTTTACTAAGGACCAACTCATTTCCGGCCTCAATTCTTTTATAGAGGGAACGGGTCATAAGCCCGTATCAGACAACACTCTCAAGCGTGACGTAGACTGCTTCGTTCGAACTTATGTGCATTCCCGGCAGACTAAAACAACGATCCTGGAAGATTCACTCGATTGCCCATTGGTCGACCTTCGACTTATTACCGAACTTCCTGACAGCAAGACTTATCAGTTCCAACGCGGGCCTAAGCCGTCACTCCCGAACGAAGTTTTCATCTTCGCCTTGATCGAATATTGGACGAGTTGCTCGAACGAAAGCAAAGCAGACACATCGCTCACATCTTCTCTTGCCTTCGAAAGAATCGCTTACGGCCCTGGCAGTCCGGGGCGTGTTTTCAAACTCGATGAAGATTCGCTTGCCAGCCGCCTTGAGGCTATTGAGATAATAACGGGCGGGGCGTATAGATATGGCGAGACCGCAGGATTGAAGCAGGTTTATAGGGATTCGGAGAAGAGGATAAATCCTTTCGAACTGCTTAAATCCTATTACAATTCTCATTCAGCAAGAGCCGTATTCGCAGGCTAAAAAATGATGGCTGAAAACAAGAAACTTTCCGACCTGGTGCATGTAGGTTCTCGCTTCGGGCGATCCGTAAATTTGGAGCGGGATTTCTTCGAAGACGTGCCGCTCAATGGTTACGTCCTGACTACCACAGCCCGTTCGACTCTGCACCGGATAGGCGAATCACTGATAGATAACGCGAGCACGCGCGCCTGGACTCTGACCGGCCCCTATGGATCGGGCAAGTCGGCTTTCGCATTATTTGCGGCCAGGACTCTAAGCGCAGACTTGCGTAAAGACGCTCAACAAGCGCGGGCGTTGGTGAAGGAACAGGACGACGCCCTTTGGACGAAGCTCTTTGGACGCGGGAAAACATCTATCCTGAAGCGGGGTTTATGCCCGGTCCTAATAAGCGGCTCTCGTGAGCCTATAGGCAAAGCTCTCCTGCGTGGCCTCGTTAAATCCGTCAAGCATTTCGGGCCGGAGAATCAATCTTTCATGCTTGTCGAAGCGGAAGCTCTGCTGAAAGCGAGCGATGATGGAGAGATCATACCCGGACGCCGGATAGCGGAAGTATTCGAGCAAGTAGCTTATGAAGTCTCTCAGTCTCGCAAGCACGGAAACGGCCTGCTCGTCATCGTTGACGAGCTAGGGAAACTGCTTGAGTATGCGGCGGCGCACCCATACGAGAGTGATATTTTTATCCTTCAAGAGTTGGCCGAGACCGCCCTGCGGAGCAAGGACAATCCTATTCTTCTTGTAACGATTCTCCACCAAACCTTTGACCATTATGTGGAAAGGCTCGACCGTTCTCAAAAAGAAGAGTGGATGAAGGTCCAGGGCCGATTCGAGGATGCGGCCTTTCAGGAGCCTACCGACCAGCTTCTGAGAATACTGGCCAACGCTATTTCCATTCGAGAAGCGGAGCAAGACACTGAACCCTTGAAACAACAGGGCAGGGAGCTTTCTATAAAAGCCGGTGAGCTTGGTATCGTGCCCGGCGCATTGAACGCCGAAGAAGGGCTGGCGCTTCTTGAACGATGTGTTCCATTACACCCGACAGTCGCATTGATTTTAGGGCAGGTTTTTCGCAGGCTTGGACAGAATGAGCGATCTTTGTTCGCATTCCTGGCTTCGGGCGAGCCTTATGGATTTCAAGAGTTTCTGAACAACAATGTTTCGGATGCAAGCGGCGTTGCGACATTAAGGTTAGACCACTTATATGATTACATAGTGACGGCATTGGGAAGCGGCCTGTATGTGCAAAGCTCAGGCAAGAAATGGGCCGAAATAGAATCGGCCCTCAATCGTCTGGCGAATCCGTCAAGCCTTCAGGTCCGACTGATCAAAACCATAGGGCTTCTTCGCACAATCGGCGACTTATGCAATATAAAACCATCGAGAGAGTTCCTAAAATTCGCGCTCGCCGATAATCAAAACGCTCCAGAAGATGTTGAACTCGCATTAGAGCAACTTCAGAATCGCTCGATAATTATCTACCGCCATCACAGCGATGGATTCAGCCTTTGGGAAGGAAGCGACGTAGATATTGAAGATCGCTTGGCGGAAGCGCGCGCTCACGTTGACCCTAACGAGTCGCTTGCTTCCAGCATGGCCAAACACTTCAAGCCGAGGCCTATGATCGCGCGCCACCATTCGTTTCGAACCGGCACTCTCAGGTTCTTCGAGGTTCGCTATACAGATCGCTTCGGGTTTGAAGATGCTTTGAATGAGCCTTTAGCCGACGCTGACGGACTCATACTATATGCCGTAACATTCAGCAATGATGAAATCGCCGCTTTAACGAAAAAAGCCAGAGCTTCCGAAATGCTCGATTCCCCGCAAACCTTGATAGGCATTCCTCTGCAAACCGCAGGGCTTCGCGAAGCCGTTCTTGAAGTAGCCTGTCTAAGATGGGTCCAGGAAAATACGCCTGAGCTTGAAGGTGATCGCACGGCAAGACGGGAGCTTGACGCTCGCTTGGCCCAGGCCGAGGAATCGGTAGAAAAATTGCTTCAATCATTCCTCGACTCGCATGCCGAAAATTCGGATCGCGGAGGCTGCGCCTGGTATTACAAGGGAGAGCGAATAGAAATCCAATCCGAGCGGGCGCTCCAAGAATTTATAACCGGCATCTGTGATGAGGTGTTCGCAGACACGCCTGTTTTGCATAATGAACTAATAAACCGGCGGCACGTTTCAACATCAGCCGCAGCAGCGAGGCGTGAGCTTATAGAATCCATGCTCGAACATGGCGATAAAGAATCACTCGGCATCGAAGGATTTCCTCCGCAATTGAGTTTGTACTACTCGCTATTGCAAGAAACAGGGATACACCGCGAAGAGAATGGTCAATGGGGATTCTTTCCTCCTAAGCAAGAGGCCGATTCAGGCACGAAAGCAGTTTGGAAAGCTATAGACGATTTCTTCACAGAGACAGAATCCGGGCGGCTGCTGGTCTCTGAATTATTCGACCACCTCAAGGAACCTCCTTTTGGGATGAAGAGCGGCCCTCTGCCTGTATTGTTTTGCGCGGCGCTTCTTCATTACGACACGGAGATGGCTTTCTACGAGAATGGATCATTCGTTCCATCCCTATCGGCCGCTGTGTCTGAAAGATTAATGGGATCATTTGGCTACTTTCGTAGCCCCGATAATGATTGCCTGGGGTGGATTTGATTAAAGCCATCACTCTACGTCGAATATGAGAAGAGGCATGACATTCGCCAATTTAAAAGACTTTTTGTTACGCCGAATGTCGATGAGCCATATCTATCAGCCCTTGGTGATTAGAACACTGCTGGAAAATAATGGCGAGGCTTCGGTACGCCAGATCGCAAGAGAGTTTCTGTCGTATGACGAGGCGCAGGTTGAATACTACTGCAAAATAGTGAAGCGATGGCCCAAGATAACCCTCCGTAAGCATGGAATTATTGATGCAAGCCGCAGGGGATTCTTTCGGCTGAACATTAACCTCGATAAGTTAAGCGGTGAGCAACGAAAAGAATTGATAGAGATTTGTAATGACAAGATTAAGGACTATATAAGCAATTACAAAGGCATTATCGGAGATTATCGGTACAACCCCGATAACTTGTCATCCAGCAGCATTCGATATCTTGTCCTGAAAATGGCTCATGGCCGTTGCGCGCTCTGTGGCGCATCTATTAAGGATACTCCCATCGATATAGACCACATTATTCCTCGAAACAAAGGCGGCTCTAATGATATATCCAATCTTCAAGCACTTTGTTACCGTTGTAATCGTGCGAAGCGGGACCGCGATGAACAAGACTTCAGAGATTTTGGAATAAACGAAAGTGTAAAGGATTGCGATTTTTGCGATCTGAATGATCGTGTTATTTACACGTGCAACACGGCCCATTATATTCGAGATGCATTCCCAATCACACAGCAACACAGCCTGATCGTTCCGCGTCGACATGTAACAACTATCAATGATTTGCCCGCCGTGGAAATCGGTGACTTGTTCCGACTGGCGAAAATTGTAAAGGTAGATTTGCAGCACTCAGATAAAACTATTACAGGGTTCAACTTGGGATTCAATGAAGGGATTTCCGCAGGGCAAACAATGGCACATCTTCACTTGCATATAATTCCGCGCAGGCAAGGGGATGTTGCTGATCCTCAGGGTGGGATTCGCGGGATAATTCCGGGTATTGCGACGGAAATGCTGAGAGGTGGAAATACTAAATAAAAAAGTTCGCCATATCCCGCTCATCTTGGGCCATCTCAGCCTGCGGGATCTGCCTAACAAACACTAAAGAAAGGAGTGCTTGTGAACATATATCCTGCATTAAAAGCCCGTCTTGGAAATTGGACCTACTATATGGTCAAAATGACCGCTAGAGAGCTAGGTGAGACAGTCAAGTTCGCTTATGAGGTTTACGATGATCGTACTCTGGACGAAGCGATTCAAAGAGTTTTAAACGAGAGCCGCGTAAAAAAACAAATTGTAGATTATTTAAAGCGGCAAGAGGATCGTTTCTTCTCATCAATTGTCATTGCTGCTTTAGATGGAGACCCAAAGTTTTATTCGGTACAGATTACCGACGATCCGCAGTTTCCGATATTGAGCGATGATAAGCGATTCAATGAAACCTATGGAGTGCTCAGGTTCGATGGCACTCAAACTTATTATGCGTTGGATGGACAACATCGTCTCAAGGCCATAAAAACACTGTTGAACCCAGATGATCCATTATCAGATGGCGCTCCCAAAGACTTTCATCTTTATGAATTCTCGGTTCTTATAGTGGTGCCCAGCAGCGACGAAACTAGCGAGCAGTTTCTTCAGAAGTACTGGAGACTTTTCTCTAACCTGAATCGCTATGCTAAAGCTATGGATCAAGCGACAAATATTATTATGGATGAGGACGACACCTTTGCAATCGTAACGCGCCGCTTGATAACCGATCATGACTTTTTTATGTCCGCAGGAAAACAAAGAGAATCAGTCCGAATCAAGACAAGTCGAGGTAAAAATCTCAAAACCGGCGAGACTTTTTTCACTAGCATTGAAACTCTATATGAAATGAATAAGAATTTGCTTAGGTCTCGCTGGCGAGACAACAATGGTTGGGGATTAGACGGAGGTGAAAAAGAGCAGGACTTTATAAAGATCCGACCTGACGAAGAATATTTGTCTTCATTGTACGAGGAACTTGTGATTTATTGGAATGCAATATTGGATGAGATACCAGACCTTCATAAGGAACCAAGTAAAATGCGTACTCATTCATTATCTAATGAAGATAGTGATGAAGATAGTACGGAAACCGACCATCTATTATTCTGGCCAATTGGACAAGAGATGCTAACCAATATAGTGCGAGAGGCATTGGATCGGCGTTTGCCAGATATACAATCATTTACTCCCCAACAAGTGCGTAGAGCATTGCTTGGATTAGGGCAAGTGCAGTGGCTACTTCATGGGGTGCCGTGGAAGAATTTTCTTTTAGTAGAAAAGCCAGATAAACCTGGGGAGTGGACCATGCGGAGTGAAGAAAGGAAGGCAGCAGTTCGTGTAGGGCAGCGTTTAGTCCAGTGGCTTGTCGGTATTGACGAATTAGATGAGCAGGCTCTCCAAGTGTTGCAGGATGGTTGGACGAAGAGACTTATTCCCGCCCAAACTTCCAAAATTCAAGATGAGTGGTGGAATAGAATTGTTCACCAGCAGGAGGAAATTGCAAACTCGTTGGGGGTACAATCCATACCTGATGACTAGCCTTCAACTTACCAGTATCTTTTGGGGTGTGAGCACTTGACGGGAAAGTTAAAAGGATTTGTGTCTTGGGATGAACTCGATCTTAATGAGTACGGATCGGCACAGGCGTATATGGGTACTAGCGTTCTAAGTGACGAAACTGTCACTCTTGCGTTCTCACAACATGGGGATCATCTGCTTCCGATAGTAGAGCGTAACCTGAATCTCCGATACTACGGATTCGATCCGAAGCTATCTGCTCGACGCATCGAAGTAGCTGTAAGAAGGGCGTTAGAACTAGATGTTTCTGCAAAGAAACGATTCCTGCAAGGGAAACAGATATTTATAGACCTGCCTCTGAGAGCACAAGGAACCAATCTCTACTTAATGAAACTCAATAAAGATAATTACTGGAGGCAGCGTTTTCCAGTTGGGGCTTTGATTCGTCCGCTATTCCTGCCTATTCCAACATGCGAGAAACTATTTCCGTTCCAAAAGCAAGGTGTGGAATGGCTTTGTAGGAATTCGTCAGCAATTTTGGCAGATGATATGGGGCTTGGCAAAACAATTCAATCTATCATGGCTGTTCGTATTCTTCTAAACCAGGGATTCCTAAGACAGATCCTTATACTATGCCCCAAATCACTCCTTGCAAATTGGACAAGTGAGCTTGCCACTTGGGCACCCGAACTTTGTTGCTTGACAATCACACTAGGATCAAAAAGCCGCAGGGAAATGTGGGCTTCGATTCTCGGACGTAGCCACATTGTATTAACCAACTACGAACAGATTAGGGGCAACCAAGACATTCCTAAGTGGGCAGAATTTGATCTTATAATTGCTGATGAAGCACATCGAACTCGTAACTTGACCACCAAGATAACACAAGCTCTTCGACTGATTAATCGTAAACGCTTCTGGGCTTTGACAGGAACTCCTATAGAGAGGGACACTCATGACCTTGCAACCTTATTATCCACAGTTGATCCGAAGAGATTTGCTCCTTCGGATGGTGAGTTAGAGCCTTACCTGCTTCGATCAAGAGCCAAACCATATATATTGCGACGCACAAAGGCAACTGTTCTTGAACAGTTGCCTGAGATTCTTGAAACTACAGAAACTCTAAACTTATTGCCAAGACAAAACCAAAGCTATAAAGATGTGATAAGAACAGCAGCAAAATCCGACAAGGGTGAGATATACTGCGCGCGGGGCAAAATGAAAATTTTTCCAGAGAGGAACGCTTATGTGGAGTGCGCCGCCCTTTTTCTTTCTTCAGAGATTTCTTTCTTCTT
>JAKEHD010000787.1 GCA_022615215.1 Blastocatellia bacterium | reverse complement strand
CGCATGCAGGGAAAGCAGACTGTCGGAATGGTCTATGTTGGAGACGGCGCGACCAGCACGGGCGCATTTCATGAAGCGGCCAACTTCGCGGCGGTACAAAATCTGCCGCTCGTGATCGTCGCCGAACATAACGGCTATGCCTATTCGACTCCGACAAGCAAGCAGATGAGAATTCTAAACCTGGCCGACCGCGCCAAGGCTTACGGCATGCCTAGCGAGATCGTAGACGGCAACGACGTGATGGCGGTTTACGGTTCAGCCCGCCGCGCAGTAGACCGCGCACGCGAGGGAGGCGGTCCTACGTTGATCGAAGCCAAGACATTTCGCATGCGGGGCCACGCAGCCCATGACAATCAGTCCTATGTGCCGAAAGAGTTGTTGGAGCAATGGCAGAGGCTCGACCCGATTCTGCAATTCGAGAAGCAACTTTTAGAAAATCATGTGGCGACTCAAGCTGAAATCAAGGATGTAAACGGCCGAGTCGAGGCGTCGCTTGACGAAGACCTGGCCTGGGTCGAGAGCCAGCCCCCGCCCACGCCCGAAGAGGCAATAGGCGGCGTCTATGCCGATGACACAGAGCAAGACGCAATAGGCGTCGGTAAATAGTTTTTAGATAGAGTCGAACATTTATGGCTGCAATAACACTGCTTGAAGCGATACGCAAGGGACTATGGGAAGAGATGGAGCGCGATGATCGCGTATTCCTCCTGGGCGAAGACATAGGCGTTTATGGCGGGGCGTTCAAGATGACAGAAGGGTTCCTGGAACGCTTCGGCGAAGATCGCGTCATAGACACGCCGATTTCCGAAAGCGCCATCGTAGGGGCCGCCTGCGGCGCTGCCATGATGGGCCTTCGCCCTGTGGCCGAGATGCAGTTCATCGATTTCATCTCGTGCTGCTTCGACATACTGACCAACTACGCGGCAACGAGCCGCTACCGTCAGAACATAGGAATCCCTATGGTCGTGCGTGGGCCGAGCGGCGGCGGCGTGCATGGCGGACCTTTTCATTCCCAAAATGTCGAATCGTTCTTTTTAAATACGCCGGGGTTGAAGATGGTCGAGCCTTCAACGCCTTACGACGCGAAGGGACTCATCAAAGCCGCTATTCGCGACGAAGACCCTGTGCTGTTCTTCGAACACAAGGCGCTCTATCGCAATCCCAGGATCAAACAGGAAGTGCCCGATGATGATTACATCGTACCCATAGGCAAAGCTGCCGTTCGCCGCGAAGGCAGAGATATTTCCGTAATCACTTATGGCGTGATGGTCTATACGGCTATGGAAGCGGCCGACCGACTGCAAGAGGAGGGCATAGACATCGAGGTCATCGATCTCAGATCGCTTCTGCCGTTCGACAGGGAAGCAATCGTCGAATCTGTAAAGAAGACGAGCAAGGTCATCATACTGCACGAGGCGACGCGCACGGGCGGGATGGCTGGCGAGCTTACGGCCGTGATCAATGAGGACGCTTTCGAATATCTCGACGGCCCCATAATGCGCGTGACCTCTATCGATACGCCCGTGCCCTATGCGCCGCCCCTCGAAGAATTCTTCATGCCGCAGGTCGATGACGTATTGAAAGCAGCCCGGTCGCTTGCAGCCTACTAGGCGATGAGATAAAGATTGGAGAGATTGGAGAGATAATGAGCGAAGAAGTCAAGATGCCGCAGATGGGAGAATCTATTGCAGAAGGCACGATAGTGCGATGGCTCAAGCAGGTCGGAGAGACGGTCAAGCGCGACGAGCCGCTTTTCGAAATATCCACAGACAAGGTGGACGCAGAGATACCGGCCCCTGCGTCGGGCGTGCTCTCTGAGATAAAGGTCAAAGAGGGCGAGACGGTCGAGGTCAACACGGTTGTCGCCATCATCAACGGCGACGGCACCCGGCCCGCGCCTGTCGAACCGGCCAAACCCGTCGAGGCAAAAAAGGAAGACTTTTCTCCTCAAAAGGAAGACTTTTCTCCTCAAAAGGAAGACTTTTCTCCTCAAAAGGAAGACTTTTTTCCTCAAGCGGAAGCTGCGCCTCCCGCAAAAGAAGAGCCTGCGAGCCAGCCGCAATCACCTGCCCCTCCGACTGCCGCCGCGCCCGAGGTGAGCGCGCCCGCCGAGATGTCGAAAGAAGAACTGCGCCGCGTGCGGTCATCGCCTCTCGTGCGCAAGATAGCCGAAGAGCATAAAGTAGATATTTCGCAGATAGAGGGCACAGGGATAGGCGGACGAATTACGAAGAACGACATTCTCAGTTTCATAGAGAACCGCGCCGAAGCCGCGCGTGTCGCGCCCGTCGAAGTTGAAAGAGCCGCGCCCGCTCCGGCTGAAGCCCCCGCACCTGCTGAACCGGCCAAACCTGCCCGCGCGCCTCAGCCGCTCCGCGCGCCTGCCGAAGCCGAAGTGGGTCCACAGCCTTTCGCCGATGGCGACCGCGTGGAGATAGAGCCAATGTCGGTCATGCGCAGGCGTATAGCCGAACGCATGGTCGAAAGCCGCCGCATCTCTGCGCATGTGACTTCGTTTATGGAAGTCGATTTCACCCGGACGGCCAAACTGAGAGACCAACTCAAAGGCGAATACCTGAGCCGCGACGGCGTGCGGCTGACCTTCATGCCTTTCATAATCAAGGCGGTGATAGAAGGGATAAAGAAGTGGCCGATCATCAATTCGTCCGTGTGGGGCGACCAGATAGTCTACAAGAAAGACATCAACATAGGCGTCGCCGTCGCGCTCGATTGGGGCCTCATAGTTCCTGTGGTCCGCAATGCAGATGAAAAATCGCTGCTTGGAATTGCCCGTGCGGTAAACGACCTGGGCGAGCGAGCGCGTTCGAAACAGCTCAAGCCCGACGAGGTGCAGGGCGGGACTTTCACCATCACGAACCCCGGCGTCTTCGGCGGGTTGATAGGCACCCCGATAATCAATCAACCCCAGGTCGCCATACTCGGCATCGGGGTGATAAAGAAGCGCCCCGTTGTCATAGACGATGCGATTGCCATCCGTCAAATAGGACTCTTGGGATTGAGCTTCGATCATCGAATCATAGACGGCGCGGTTGCCGACCAGTTCCTTGCAGACATCCGCGACGTGATCGAAGCGGCTGAATATACATCGTGAGAGTGATGCATGGAGAGAGCAGAGGAGCAGAGGGATTCGGAAAGGATGAAGGATGAAAAAGAAGACTATAACCTTCATCCTTCATCCCTCATCCCTCATCCTTCTAACGCCCCTGCCCCCCTGCACCCCTGCACAGTTTGCAGAGTCGTGCGGCTGGGCTTGACCAGCTATGATGATGCGCTAGAGATGCAGCAGCAGGCTGTCGAACGTCTTCGTTCGGGCGAAGATACAGAGCGATTGTTCCTGCTCGAACACCCGCACGTTTTCACATTGGGACGCGGGGCCGACGGCGCAAACATTCTCGCAGATGAGGCGCAACTCGAATCTCTTTCAATCGAGGTCCACGAAACGGGGCGCGGCGGCGATGTGACATATCACGGGCCGGGCCAGTTAGTGGGCTACCCTATAATAAATCTCAAACCCGACCGCTGCGACGTTCACCGCTATGTGCGCGACATCGAAGAGGTCTTGATCCGCTCGATAGCCGATTTCGGCATAAAGGGCGACCGCATAGAGGGGCTTACGGGCGTGTGGGTGGGCGATGAAAAGATCGCCGCCATCGGCGTGCGCATAGCCCGATGGATAACGAGTCACGGATTCGCGCTCAACGTAAACACCGACCTCGACTATTTTCGACTGATAGTCCCCTGCGGCATCACGAACAAAGGGGTCACTTCGCTTGCCCGCCTGCTCGGACGCCCTGTAGATATGAATGAAGTTACGCGCTCGGTCGCCGTGCATTTCGGCGAAGTCTTCGAGCGAGATATGCGGACACAGTAATCCAGGGTTGTTGCAAAGTAGATTGACAAAGAGAAATGCCTGGCCTGGGAGCGCAGGCATCCTGCCTGCATGGCTTGAGGAAACGCCCTTTTTCAAGATAATCAGCTATTGCGCAACCCATGCACGCTCAAAGTGCGCTCCCAGGTACTTTGCAACAGCCCTGCACTGTAATCGCTCGTCATTGACGCAAACTGCCCGCTATGTTAAAAGCTTTCCTAAGCGGTCAGGCTGTCGAACATGAAAGGGCTTTGCCTGTTATGAAGAAACTATTCTGTCTGTCCCTCTGCGCTCTCTTCGCACTCTGCCAATCGCAATACGGGCGCACGGCGGCGGCTGTCAAACATAAAGTCCTCTACCTGACTCATTCGGCCGGATACAAACACGAGGTGCTTCCGCTCTCCGAGCAGATAATGAAACAGTTGGGCGAGGACTCTAAGCTCTTCGACGTGACCGCCTCGCAGGATTGCTCGCTGATCAGCCGCGAAGGTCTCAAGCCCTTCAGCGCCGTCGTCTTTTACACGTCAGGCGAATTGCCGATTTCAGAAGAACAGAAGGCCGCACTGATGGATTTCATCAAATCGGGCAAAGGGTTCATAGGCATACACAGCGCGACCGACACCTTTTACAAATGGGCTGAGTTCGGCGAGATGATAGGCGGCTACTTCGACGGCCATCCCTGGCACGAAAAAGTGAACGTCCGTGTGGAAAACCCGGACCACCCCGCAACCGAACACCTCGGCGCGTCGTTCGAGATCACGGACGAGATATATCAATTCAAAAATTTCTCGCGCGAGCGCGTTAATGTGCTATTGAGCCTCGACCCTGGTTCCGTCGATCTGACGAAACCGGGCGTCAAGCGTGCGGATAAAGATTTCGCTCTTGCATGGTGGCGCGACTACGGACGGGGGCGCGTATTCTACACCGCGCTCGGGCACAGACCCGACGTATGGCAGGACGCGCGGTTTCAAAAACTCTTGCTCGGCGCATTGCGTTGGGCCACGAAATCATAGGTCGCAGATGGTTGACAATAAGGAGGCAATCCCCAGTAAATAATTTCCTTGTAAAGCATAAGGCAAACAAGGGTATAATCAGCATATTGTGAAAGAAAGGCAAGAATGAAAGTAACGCGCACAGTCAAATCTAAAAACATCACCAAGTCAAAATTAGAACGACTTCGTGAGTTGGCTGCTCGCCTAGGTGTCGTTAGAAAATCGCTGTGGCAGCAATATGGCGGCTTGAAAAATATCTCTCTTACTCATAGAGATATTCGAGATAAATGGATCCAAACAAAACCATTCAATATTCCTGCTCGCCTCTGGAAAGAAACTTTAAGAGATATACTGCGCGCGGGGCAAAATGAAAATTTTTCCAGAGAGGAACGCTTATGTGGAGTGCGCCGCCCTTTTTCTTTCTTCAGAGATTTCTTTCTTCTT
>JAKEHD010000786.1 GCA_022615215.1 Blastocatellia bacterium | reverse complement strand
GCGGAAACTCTTGCAGGCAGGATGCCGAAGAAAGAAATCTTTCTGCGCTCCCAGGAAAACTTTCAATTTGCCCCGCGCGCAGTATAGAATATGCTTTCGTTATGTCGGTTGCGATAAAACCCTTCAAAGTCGGTAACGTCGAGGTAGGTGGCGGCGGCCTCTTTCTGATCGCCGGTCCCTGCCTCGTCGAAAGCGAATCGCACGCGCTCAAGATGGCCTCCTCCATTAGCGCGATAACCAGCCGTCTGAACATTCCTTACATATACAAATCGTCTTATGACAAAGCGAATCGCACGTCCGCGCATTCGCATCGCGGGCTTGGCATAGAAGAGGGCCTTCGCATACTCGGACGTGTGCGGAGCGAAACGGGTTTACCCGTGCTTACGGACGTTCACGAAGTCTCGCAGGTGCAAGCCGCCGCAGAGGTCGCAGACGTGCTTCAGATACCGGCTTTCCTTTGCCGACAGACAGACCTTATCGTGGAAGTCGCCCGTTCGGGCAGGGCCGTCAATATTAAGAAAGGGCAGTTCCTCGCGCCGCACGATATAAAGAATGCCATCGAGAAGGCGACCTCGCAGGGCAATCATCAGGTGATAGTCACCGAGCGCGGCACGAGCTTCGGCTATAACAACCTCGTGGTCGATTTTCGCGGACTGCCCATAATGAGACGGTTCGGATACCCGGTAGTTTATGATGTGACGCACAGCCTTCAGCGGCCGGGAGGGCTTGGCGCGAGCAGCGGCGGCGATTCCGAGTTCATTGAATATATGGCGCGCGCGGGCGTGGCCTGCGGAGTCGACGGCGTGTTCATGGAAGTGCATGATAACCCTGCGGAAGCCAAATCCGACGGGCCGAATAGTCTGCCGCTCGAAAGGCTTGAGCCATTGCTCGAAAAGCTCAAAGCCATTCACGAACTGATAAGTGATGCGTGAGGGAAGCAGAGGAGCAGAGGAGCGGGGGAGAAGAAAAGCACCCATGCTCCCCTGCATAGAAAGCGCCCTTGCACAGAAAGCATCATGCATTTGGGAGATTCAGTCCTGATGTTCAAAAAGTTATTATTCGCATCGTTCCTCGCGCTCGCTTTTCATATAAGCGCGGCGGCGCAGGAAGTCGAAGTGGATCGCTATAACATAACGGCCCGCATAGACCTGGCCGCGAGCGCGCTCGATGCGCGGGCCTCAGTCACCATATCGAACCTCGGCCAGTCGCCAAAGTCCGCGCTCTACTTCAGATTGACGAAGATTGCGAAGGTCAGCGCGGCATCTGTCAACGGCGCTCCCGCGCAGGTCGACACGAGCGAAGACCGCCGCATTAGCGCGCTCAATCAGATCATCGTCAGGGCCACAAATCCTGTGGCTCCCGGCGCGACCGCGACCGTCGAGATAACCTATCGCATAGAAGCGCCTGAAAGCACACTGCTTGCTTCGGTAGATGCGGGCGAAGTGTTGATGACGCCCGATCTGGTCTGGTTCCCCATGCCTTCGACGATGTTTACTCCTTATGGCGCGACCTCAGCGCCCTTCACTTTGAGTGTCACCGCGCCGCAAGGATTTCGCGTCGCATCGTCGGGCGCATTGAAAGCGAGCGGCCAGACCTTCACTTTCGATCAACCCTTGAATTCCCTTCCCTTTATCGTCGCAGGCCAATTCGATGAGCCGGTCGCATCCGTTCACGGCGGAGTCCATGTCGAAGTCTGGCCGCAGCCGGGTTACACGAGCTCGCCCGAATCGAGAGACTCTTCATACGGAGATATGCGCAAACAATCCGCCCGCCTCGGCGATGAAGCGGGCCGCATAATCGCCTTCCTGACGAAGACTCTCGGACCGCCGCCGCAGGGCGCAAACTTCCGCGTTATCTCTTCTCCGCGCATAGGCAATCTCGCGGTTCCGGGCGCGTTCGTGATCAATCAGCGAATCTTTCGCCAGGGCGTGCTCGACGCGGAGACCATAGAAGGGCTTGCCGATGCGATAGCGAGGATGTGGACGGAAGGGCGCGTTCGCATAAGAGGGCGAGCGCCCCGCTCCGCGCAGGCGGGCGCAGCGGCCGGGCAGGTCCAGAGCGCGGCGCTCGTGCGCGATTCGCTCCCGCGCTATCTGGCCGCGTTATATTTCGAAGAGCGTTTCGGCAAAGATGCCGGAGGGCTAGCCTTCGAACGCATGCGCTGGAATTATACGCCCGTAGCGAAATCGCAAAGGGATGCGGAACTCGATATTCAAATCCCCCTCTCTACCACTTACACGGCGGCCGTCTACAACAAGGGACCACTCGTGCTGAGGCTTATGGCCGAAACCGGCGGGCGCGAAAAATTGTTCGCCGTAGTCCGTCAACTCTTTACAGGGCCGCAAACCAGGATCGTCGACCTCGATGATTTCCGCCAGGAGTCGATCAAAGCCACAGGGCCTCAGATCAACAGCATCTTTCAGCAATGGGTGGATACCATAATCGAGCCGGACATAATAATCGGCATCCCTCAGCCGACCGACCAGCCCGGCGTCCAGCGTGTCAATCTTCGCAACCTGGGCAAAGGCGATGTGACCCTACAGGTACTGGCCGTGACCGAATCGGGCAAACATATCACAACGTCCGTCACGGTGCCCTCCGAAGGCCTTACCTCCACCGATATTCAAACCGCCGAAAAGATCAGCTCGGTCGAGGTCGACCCGGAAAAGCTTATAATTCAAACCGACTACGACAACGATGCAAAGCCCGCGCGCCCGGCAGCGGACACGCTTCTGAACGAAGCCGTAACCGCATTCACAAGAGGCGTGTACGCCGAGGCTGAAGAGAAACTCAGACAGGGCGTTCGCTCTTATCCGCACAATCCTCGTCTGCACGCATGGCTTGCGCGGACGCTCGCGGCCCGTGACAAATTGGATGAGGCCGTTACGGAAGCCAACGCCGCGATCAACATAGAGCCGCCGATGATTTCGGCGCTCGCATGGGCACACATAACGCTCGGACAGGTGGCCCTTGCGCGCAATCAGGCCGCAGAAGCCGTCAAACCCCTGCGCCTCGCCGTCATAGAAGCGACCGAAACGCCCGCGCAATACGCCGCGCGCGAAACCCTCGTTCGAGCCGAACGCGCCGCAAATGCAAGCGTGCCGGTTGAAGAATCATTGCGCGCATTCATCAATAAGCTCGATTCGTTTCTCAAGCAGCCTTCATCGGACCAGTTGTTCACAATAGTCAGCCGCAACACATTGAAAGGCTTCGTGCAGCGCCTCGCAGTCACACCGCCTACGGGATGGACCACAGAGATACTGCGAGTGGAATATACGGACGCCAACCGCGCTTCACTCGATGTGGCGATAAGGGCGACCACAGGAGGGCGCGAGCAATCGGGCACGGCTGTACTGATTCTGCGCCGCGAAGGGTCCGGGTGGATACTCGAAGACGTACCGATTTTCAATGTAAAATGAAAGACATGTAAGGGCATTCTGTAAGGATGAGGGATGAAGGATGAAGGATGAAAACCAGAGCGAGATATTCGGTTCATCCGTCATTCTTTAATAAACCCGGCGTGGAGAAATAGCTGATGAATTTGAATACGCTTACCGATCTCTACCGTCACATGGAATGGGCCGATGCTTCGGTGTGGACTTCTGTGCTCGCATCCGAAAACGGAAGCGCGGACGGGAAGCTCCGAGAGTACCTATATCACCTGCACATGGTTCAGCGCGCGTTTCTGCGTCTGTGGCGCGATGAGTTGCGCGATACGCCTTACCCGACATTCGAGGATGCTGAGTCGCTGATGGATTGGGCGCGCGCGTACTACGGCGAGGTATTCGCTCACCTTGAGACGCTCGGTGACGAGAAGCTATCCGAGCCGATGCCGCTCCCGTGGGCCTCGATGATAGAGGAGCAACTAGGCCGCCCGCCTGAGCCGACGACCATCGGCGAAACCGCGCTTCAGGTAGTCCTTCACAGCCTTTACCATCGAGGGCAGATCAACGCGCGATTGCGCGAAGCGGGCGGAGAGCCTCCCCTCGTGGATTACATCGCGTGGGTATGGAGCGGCAGGCCGGCGGCTGACTGGCCGACGGTTGCATAGGGAAATGTACGACGTTATTGCGGAGCGAGAACGAAGAGAAGCGTAAAGCATGAGTCGCTATGGCTCTGTAGAAATCCATTTGATACTATTATGCAAAAATAGGGAGATACATAATGAGCGCAAGCGTCAAGGAACACTGGATACCGATCACGACATCTTCCGGCATGTTTTCGAATGAGTATGCTGTATCGCTCGAACTTGCGGATGGGCGACTGGTAAGTTTTTTTGCAGATAAAAGCCTGGTTAAAGAAGATGACGGACGCGCTTTATTGAAAGTTTTTTTGGTGGAGCTTTATCCAAATCAAAATAAACAGCGTGTTCTATTGCCGACAGAAACTTTTGAAACAGCATCAAGATGGGTAGAGGTGGCGACGGAGTGAGATTCTATGGTGCTGAGTAACGTCGAAATACTACGTTGCATCAACGCAGATCTTTTCTCTATAGAACATCTGGCCGGAACAGACCCTACCCGGTCCCCCTTTAACACAAGTGCGGTGGACCTCCGACTGGGCAATGAAATCCTTTTGCCGGATGAGGCCGGTCCCGTTCAACTCGACCTCAGAAATCCGGGTATCGCTCAATTTTGGGCAACGCATTCTCGAAAGATCATAATCACTGAAAATCAACCTTTTTCTCTTACACCGGGCAAATTGGTTTTAGCGAAAACCCTTGAAAAGGTGAATTTTCCGATAAATGATTCCGGCGAGTGCTTCTGTGCCAGGGTCGAAGGCAGAAGCTCCCTGGCAAGATGCGGCATCCTCGTACACTTCACAGCGCCAACTATTCATACCGGATTCGAAGGTACGATCACGCTTGAGATAATCAACCTGGGCACCCATAATTTTCTACTCATCCCTGAAATGTTCGTGTGCCAATTAATCGTGGAAGAAGTGAAGGGGTGTCCGGTCAGTACTCCCAATCAATTCAGCGGACAAACCAATCCGGCAGGAACAGTCTGATCCTGCATTCGAGTCGATTTGCCAGGCGATCCGCTTGATTCGATTTTCGCCGAAGAAAGAAATCTTGAAGAAAGAAATCTTTATGCGAAACCGATCCACAGAGGAATAAGGAGAAAGCGCGAATATGCATAAAAGAGTGAGCCTTCACAGAGAGAATCACGCCAGCCGCTGGCTGACTTCGCTCGTCAATGGAATCATCATCTTCGCTCTCGTTCTCAGTTCGTTCTCAGGGCAGGCGGCGGCGTTTCAATCCAAAGAGAAAGCCGACGTTTTCCCCGCAAAAGACTGGGAGCGCATCGAAAAGCCTGAATCCGCAGGCTACTCTTCGGCGCGACTAGAAGCGTTGCGCAACTGGCTCGAATCGCTCGACACGACGGCGATTATAGTCTCGGTCGGCGGGCGCTCGCTCTTTGAATACGGCGACCTCACGCATCAGAGCTATCTCGCATCAGTGCGCAAAAGCATTCTTGCGATCCTCTACGGCAAGTATGTCGATGACGGCACGATTCCGCTCGGCAAGACATTGCGCGAGATTGAATTCACGGATGTCGGCGGATTGAATCCGCGAGAACAGGAAGCGACCATCGAACATCTCATCACTGCGCGTTCGGGCATATACCATCTCGCTTCCAATCCCGGAGACAGCACGGACAGCGCCCCGCCGCGAGGGTCTCAGCGACCGGGCACCTATTACCTGTACAACAACTGGGATTTCAATGCAGCCGGGGCCGTGTTTGAAAAATTGACCAAACGCGATATTTACGACTCGCTCGAAAGCGACCTTGCCAAGCCAATCGGCATGCAGGATTTCGACCGCTCGCTTCAGCGAAAAAGCGGCGACCTGAATCGCTCACAGCACAGGGCATATCATATATGGCTTTCGACGCGCGATATGGCGAGAGTGGGACTTCTCATGCTGCGCGAAGGAAGATGGTCCGGGCAGCAGGTGATTTCGCGCGAATGGGCGCGGCGCATCACGAGCCTTGTGACGCCGCTCAACGAAATGAACCCGCCGGGCCTTCGCTCGCTCGGAGGCGGCAACCGTTGGGGATATGGTTATATGTGGTGGGTTTGGGACGCGCCAAATTCGCCGGGCAGCTTCGAGGGGGCTTACACAGGTATGGGAGCCGGAGGTCAGTACATCACGGTCCTTCCCGAACTCGATATGGTGATAGCGCACAAGACCGATATGCAACAACCGGCGCGGCAGGGGCGCGCAGGCCGCCGCAGAAACGTATCGCTCGCAGAGTATGATTCCATTCTCAGAATGTTGATCGCTGCCCGGTGCCCCGGAGGCAGATGTGAATAATCAACCACAGATTACACTGATGACACAGCCCTCAGTCGTCAGCCATCAGTCTTCGGTTCATGGTCTGTTAGCTGATAGCTGATAGCTGATAGCTGTGTTATACGTGGTTGATGCGAGGAT
>JAKEHD010000016.1 GCA_022615215.1 Blastocatellia bacterium | reverse complement strand
TAATGTTTTATTTTTGTGATTATATATTCAGCGCTCGATGTTGTTAGCGGCGCTGCAACTACGTTGCTTTGAAGCGCCGGAGGGTTGGTGCTGGGGGCAATAGCTTCTGTGCGGGGTTGCCCTGCTGCCGGGACATCAGGTTCCGACGATAATGCTTCATCGCATCCGGTTTCCGAACCCATCCGCTGCTTCAATTCTTGAAGGTCTTTGAGTAATTCCTTTGCGTTTTGATAACGTTGCTCAACGTCTTTGTTGAGCGCCCTGGCCACTATCGCTCCAAGTTTGTCAGGCATATCTCTCTGAGTCTGAGTGATAGGTTCCGGCTCTCCTGTCAATACCGCTGCAATAATATCGCTTATGGTTACGCCTTCGAAGGGTCTCCTCCCGGTGACCATTTCATAAAGCACGACTCCCAGACTGAATATATCGCTCCTCCCATCCACCGCCAGTCCGCGCACCTGCTCGGGGGACATATAGGATGGGGTTCCAAGCACGGTGCCCGGAGAAGTTTTTTCGCCGAGCGAAACCGTAAGATCATTGTCATCGTCTTCGGCAAGGGTCTTGCTGATTTTAGCAATGCCGAAGTCGAGCACCTTTACAAGGCCCCGCCCGGTGATCATCAGATTGGAGGGTTTGATGTCGCGATGAACGATCCCTTGAGAGTGCGCTTCATTGAGAGCTCCGGCAATTTGAATTGCTATGTCGATGGCTTCGCGAAGCGGCAGTGGTCCCTGTTTTAGGCGGCGCGAGAGCGATTCACCCTCGACGTATTCCATGATGATGAACTTTGAGCCTTCGTGTTCGCCTATGTCGTAGATGTGGGCGATATTTGGGGAGTTGAGAGCGGAAGCGGCGCGGGCCTCGCGCAGAAAGCGGGAGCTGCGTTCGGGATCATACTGAAAGGAGGCAGGCAATAATTTCAGCGCGACTTTACGTCCGAGGCGTGAGTCTTCAGCAAGGTAGACCTCTCCCATACCACCAGCGCCGAGTTTGCTGATTACGTGGTAATGGGAAATCGTCTTTGAGATCATTATCCCTTTACCTCACGATTGGACCTGATGCCTCTATCGTAATAACTGCACAAATATTAATGGCTCGACTTAAAACGATTGAGCAGCCTCAGAAGAAAGAAATCTTTAGAAGAAAGAAATCTTCAGGCGTCTCTCATCACTTTAAATCCTTATTCTTATCTGGAAATTCCGCTGACCGGACATTTTCTTCAGAGGCCGTTCGAACCGGGAGAGACTGGTATCGGAGCATTTAAAAATTATACAGAAAACCAGGGCGGCGTTGATCTGGGGCAAGCGCCTCGAAAACGAGCAACGCCAGTTCGGGGAAGAGGCATTGAGACAAAAGGATTACTAGAGGGTATGAGTCGGCACACAGCATCTCACTATGATCGAAGCCGCTTGCAGAGGTCAGATTGAGAGCACGAGATATTGTTCGAATCGACGGCTTGATTTATTTATGGTCCGTGCGGACTACCTTGCCGGCTTGCTCCACATCCTCGTAGTAATCGTATATGAAATCCTTTTGCCCGCCGTGAAAAAATCCGCGCTTGAACTCATATCGCTTCATCTCTTCGTATGCGCGGTCGGCTGTCCAGCCGTCGCACCTTATCCGGTAAACGGCGATCATCGTGCCTGTGCGGTGCCGCCCGGCGTGGCAATGGACGTATACAGGCTGGTTTGCGGGATCGTTGACTATATTCAAAAACTCTTCGACCTGATCCTGGGAAGGCCTGGACCTGATGCCTATCCTTATCCGATAGAATTTCATGCCTGCCGCCTCAACCAGTTCGCGCTCGTCTTTGTTGCCCTTGCGGAAACTTATCACCGTCTTGACGCCAAGCGCCGCAAGTTTTTCAAAATCATCATCCTCTGGTTGAGCGCCCCGGTAGAGATTCTCATTCACGCGGCCAAAGTTTTTAATCTCTATATAGGAATATCTATCATCCGCCGTTTGTGCTATGAGAAGCGCGATCGGCATAAAGAAAACAATCTGGATTGCGGCGGCAGCAACTATTGGCTCTCGGATAAATTGCATTGTTCGTACTCCCCCTGGCTTTTCGGTTCGAGCGATTTCTTTGAATGCTCTTTTCGAGCTATCTCAAAGTATATATCCGAGGACTAACGAACCAGAGAATCACCGCTGCACAGATTGAGAGCCAGAGGATGCCCGGCAAAACCGCCAGGCGCAAAGCTCCGCAATCGCCCGCCTGCGCTAAAGGATTTCCTCCTGGCCCATCACATCTACTTCAACTCCTGAAGTTGTTTGATACGGTCGCGCAGCGTACGCACGTAGACGGCTATTTCAGATTCATCGAAACCCCCGGCGCGGAACGCATCTGTAAGCTGTTTATCGGAAAGACGACCTAGAAGATTCCCCATCCAGCGGGCGTTTTCTATTTTAACCCCTTTGAGCACTTTTTCAGCCAGTCTACGCTTGGTGTAGAATTTAACTTCACCACTGCTCGCGCTATCGATAAATCTGTGACTCATGTAATCTTTCACAACCCCTTTGGTGTCGGCAGGCAACCTGTCCAAGACCGGCAACTTGCTGAAGAAGGCTCCCGTTGAGCCGAGCG
Organism: Blastocatellia bacterium; assembly: GCA_022615215.1. Lineage (GTDB taxonomy): Bacteria > Acidobacteriota > Blastocatellia > UBA7656 > UBA7656 > JAKEHD01. Next base: position 8,904 of record JAKEHD010000016.1, on the reverse strand, counting down.
TCGCTCCCAGATCATTGACGTAATATATCTGCTTGTTCGGGTCGCCGCCGCTCTTCTTTTTCGGGCGCACGATCTTGGTATTTCTTAAAGTGAGGTCGGCATTATTAAAAAGAGCCATCAAGGTTTTGAGGCCGTCGAGTTCGCGCGTGCCCAAGAACGGATTCGAATTCCATTCCCAGCGGCCGAGTGTCTCAAATCCATCGTCGTCGCGTTCAAACCTCACGTCCCATACATCGAAGCCTCCTCGCCCTTCGATGTGCGTGCGCTTGATGAAATAATCCTGATCCACGTGGTAGCCGACGGCCCATACGATGCGAGTAACTGTAGGTTCAGGCTTGGCTTCAGGCCCAAACTTCACAGTCCATTTGCGACCCTGATCATCCCTGACCTGGATCTTTTCAGAGGTGTCGTCGGGCGCGCCCTTGCGGGCCATGAAGGTAAACTTTCCTGACGGATCGGGTGCGCCTTCGCGGCCCCCTATGCCAAAAAACAGATCCCGGCTTTCTATATCGGTTGGCTCTTTCCATAACACAGCGTTGCCATTGTGATCAGCATCCGAACCTGCTTTTCTGTCATCCTTCGACCCTTCCTCAAAGCCGGACTCCCTGCCCGGCTCTTCGCTCAATGCGACATCGTGGGCGCGCACATCTCTGAGGATGATCGGAGCAATCATCAAACAGGTCACTGCAAGCGCAAGAACTGTTGATTTTTTTATCGTCGTCATCATTTTCCCCCTATATCTTTTATGACTCTGTTATCAACTACACTAGTAGCTTCCCAATGCCTGAAAATCGCCTTAAGTATAGGGCTTCCGGCGCCGGAGAATCATCAGCCAAGGTCTGATTCTCTTATAGGATCTTGCCTCGTACTTGTGTAGGTGTTCGTCCTACGACAAGTCTGGGAAGGGGGCGTCTATTTCTCCTGCCGACCGAAATCTCGGCTTGCATTGCGGGGTTCCTCAAGTGGAGCGCGATAACCGGAGCGGGCGCGGATGGCTGGATCATTCCGGTTGCGCAGCCGCTTCTTATTGCAATGTATGCCAACGCAACTGCGAATATCATCGTCACGGTGAAAAACAGCATATCTATCGGCTCCCAGGGGCATAACCGAACCTGCACGCCAAGCCAAACTGTCGTGCCATACACAGGACACTATAAACTCCCGGCGACCGAACTTCAGTTGTTGAATCACAAAGAGTTCAATTCTGCTTTATTCGACCGAGGGGAAAGAGAAAAGGAGGGGCGACGAAAGAGTAATCCCCTTTGAGTCCCTCCTTTTGGATATGCGCGCCTGGCTCACCGGTCTAGAAAATGATCTTCAGTCCGAACTGCACGATTCGGCGCGAGAAGGTCTGCTCGGTGAGATCGTTGAACGCCGAGTCCGCAGCCGTCTTGCCCTCGATAAAGATGTTCGGCGTGCTGTCGGCTGCCACAAAGCCCACGCCGGGATTCGGGTGGTTCAGCACGTTGAAGAATTCCGCCCGAACCTGAACCTTGAAGCCCCGCGTCAGTTTCTCCACGTTTATGTTCTTGAAGAGCGCAAGGTTCAATTGATTGAGCTTTGGCCCCACCTCGGAGTTGCGACCGACATTGCCGAAAGGCGTGCCGAAGATGCGCGCCGCGCCCGGCCCATTGAAGATGAATCGAACCTGGTCTTTGGTCACTGCCCTGATGTTGCCCTCGTTGAGAGCTACGAAGTCATAGAACCCGTTCGGATCCTGGACCGCAGAGCCAAAGATCAAAGAGGCGTCCACCTGGCTTATGCCCACAGAGGTGCGCGGAGCGTCAGGGTTGCCGACGAACGGGCGAACATTGTCGAGCCCAATAAAGGCGCTGGCAAATGTTCTGTCCAGAAACGTGGCATTGCCGAGGCAAAACGTGCCGCAGATCTGAGATGGGGTGAAACGCTGCCCGTTGGCGAGGAAATAAGTGCCGCCAACCTGCCAGCCCCCGAGCGTATGACCGAGGACGCCACTCTGGCTCTTGAAAGCCGGGATATCCCATATCCAGTTCAACGAGAAGGCATGCCTGCGGTCGAACCCTGACAATCCGCGCTCGGCGTCACCTGTATTGAAGGGGCTTTGCGAAACGGCTGACTCGAAGAACGAAAATACTTCGCTGGCGTTGTCAATCGCCTTCGAGAAGGTGTATGCGGCCCCGACATTTAGCCAATTGAACGGCCTGCCCTGATAACGCGTCTGCAACCCGTGATAGGTCGACTGGGCCGAGTTATCGCGCGAGCGTATCAGGCCGGCGTTTTGGACTCGTCCGTCGGCGACTCCCTCGTTATCGGGCGTTGCCGGGTTGTCCGGGCTATCGAGCGGATTGGCTCCCACCGGCAGCAGGTTCTTGAAACCGGGGAAGTCGAAGCCGCCGGCAGTGAATCCGTTGGCCAGATTGTCGACGAACGGATTGCGGTTTGTCGTCTGAAACAGCTTGACTCCGCGAGTTCCCACGTATCGCGCCTCAACCACGTTGTTACGACCGAGTTCCCGCTGCCACCTCAGCGAAAACTGCTGAGAGTAAGGCGACTTGAGATCGGTCGGGACGATTGTCTGGCTGAAGAACCTGGGATCGAACGTGTTAACAGCTATCACGTTGTTAGACGTGGCAAATTGTTGGACTGAGGTGCCCGTCGGATCGGCCGGCAGGGGGAACAGGATATTGCCCGACGCCGGGTTGACCGTGGTATTGAGGAATACGGTGGGCGCTGCTGTTGAGACGTTGAGCAGAATATTGAAGAAACTCGGCTCGTAGGCTATCGAGTAGCCGCCCGATATAACGGTCTGGTCCCTGCCGCCAAGTAGTATTTTGGCGAAACCACTATCGCCAAAATACGGCGACCAGGCGAACCCGACACGCGGCGCCCATTTGGTGTCGTCATTCTGGACCTTGGGGATCGAACGCGCCTCAACCGGCAGGTTCTGCCTCCACAGGGCTGTTGCCGGGTTTGACTCGCGCTCTAGTGTCTGGTCGTGGATGTCGTTGATCGGCTGGCCGGTGAACTCGTAGCGAACGCCAAGGTTGAGAGTCAGGTTGTTGAAAATTCGCCAGTCGTCCTGGAAGTAGTAAAACTGATCGTGCTCGGTGAACTCGATCGTCACCTGACCGGCTGCAAGATTGACGGTGCTCGGGGCATTATTGAGCACACGAGTCTCGCTAGGAAACCGAAAGGCTCCGTTGACGTTGGGCAGGAAGGGCACATCGGTGGTGATCCTGCGAATGTCGGCTCCCATCTTCAACTGATGGCGGCCAAATGTCTTGGAAAAGTTGTCGACGAACTGGTAGTTGCGCACTCTGCGGCCCTGCGGCAGGTTGGTCGCAGGCCCGATTGTTTGCAGTGATGTGCCTCCACTGCTGGTGAAGCCAGTGAAGTTGATGTTGGTGAACGTGCTTCCAATATCATTCGGGTCAGGTATGCATCCCCTGAACTGCCCCTCGCAGCCTCCGCCGAAGGTGACGTCAAGCCGGCTGAACGCGAAGCGGGCCTCGTTGACCGCCGTGTTCGATAGCTGACTGGTGAAATTGGCCCCTCCATGCTGGTTAGTGTTCGGTATATTGGCGGTAAAGCCGTTGGAGCCGGCCAGAAAGTTCTTGTTGTCGACAGTCTGGTAGAGGTGGCGATACCAGACCGAATGGTTGTCATTGATCTTAAGGTCGCCGCGCACGCTGAACTCTTTCTGAGTGAAGCGCAGCGGAACCACTCGCTGTGGAAAGGCTACTCGGAATTCCTGTCCTCCGATGGTTACGGTATCATTGCGCGGCCTGTCGGTTCGCTCGGTCACGGTGCCGAAATCGTTAAGGGCGAACGCCGAGTTGTTGGCGAGGGTCTGTATGACAGGGTTATTGGGAAAGAGTCCCCTTAGACGCCCCAACTCTTCGGGCGCGATTGTCGGATTATCTGATCGGAGCGTGAGTGCCTCGCGGTCGGTGATCCCCTGTGCGCTGCCGAAGAACCACGCGCGGTCCTTCATGATCGGGCCGCCGAACGTGCCGCCGAACACATTATAGAGGACCGGGTCAGGATCCTCCTGGCCGCTCCGCTTCTCAATATTATTCAGCGAGTCGAGATTGTTTGCGTCTCGATGGAACCAGAAGGCAGAGCCGTGGAACTCGTTCGTGCCGCCCTTGGTCACGATGTTGACCACAGCGCCCTGGTTGCGACCGTACTCGGCCGAGAAGTTGTTCGTTATGAGTTGAAACTCGCCTACCAGGTCCTGATTGGAGACGAAGAAAGCCGGGCCGCCAATCGTAATATCATTATTCTCTTGGCCGTCAATGGTGAAGTTATTCGCGCGAGCGCGATTGCCGTTTACGGAGAATGTCGTGCCGTTACTGTTGACGTTGCCGAATCCGGGCACGACGCCAGGAGCCAGTAGCGCCAGCACGTCGATGCCGTTGCCCGCAAGGTTCGTCGGCAACTCAGCCACTTTGCGGCTTTCGAACGAGCTGGAAATTTGAACATGCTCTTTTTGGATCAGGTCCTCTCCCCCTGACTGCACGGTGACAACCTCCGTAAGCCCTCCAGGTTGCAGGACGACATTGAGACTCGAATCCTGCCCGATAGTTATGGTTACTTCTTTAGCCTCGGCCTTCTTGAATCCATCCCTTTCGACGACCACCTGGTAGATTCCAGGCTTGAGCTTAGGGAAATTGTAAAGGCCCTCGGCGTTCGTTTTGGTTTTGATCTCAACCCCGGTCGCAATCTCTTTAGCCGTCACATCGGCATCCTGAATGACCGCGCCGGTCTGATCAGTTACAACTCCCTTGAGCGCGCCGGTCGTGGCTTGCGCAAAGGCGAGCGAAAATGGCGAGATACATAAAAGAGTCGAGATCAGCAGCAGACTGCCTATTGCTGACTTTCTCAGACTATACAGCAATTTCATAGTACTTCTCCTTCCTTAAGTTGAGGGATTTGCCTCGTGATTAGAGGCACCATTTTTAGTCTACTGCATGTCGGCTGTCGCTGGTGTCGCTGGCGGCACTCAATCCGAGTCTCGACCTAAAGGCCGATAGCGGTTTTCATCAATGTAGTCGTATATAGACTTTTTGACTATAAGATACTCGTGGCCCACCCTGACATACTCCCGCAGCGTCTCGCTCACAAAGCCGCTGGACCCGCTTGCAATGGCTGCCGTTGATCGCCTCGTTGGGCTCGCAGGATGCGAGCGGCATTGAAAGTGTCGATCAGTTCTATTCCCTTGAGGGGTTCTGCGTTACGAAGGCTGTGTAGGGATGATAATGGTCCGTACAGGCTTTGACTATGAAGACGGTCTGTAAATGCGGACTGCCTCGCGAAAAGATTTCTTTCTTGAAAAGATTTCTTTCTTCGCCTCTACCTCTTGAAGGATTGATACCCTTCCCTGTAGGAAAGCGATAATCTGCCAAACCCTTTGGGAGGATTGACCTTGACCTGCACCTTATGCCATTTGGCCTTGCCTGTGGTGTCGGTTGGATAAAAACCTATAGAGTATTGGTATCGTAGCTCGAGGGCGATTCGGGTGCTTATTTCCACGAGTTCCGGCTCATTGTACCCGTTCGGGAAAAACGCGCGCCCGCCGGTCATGCGCGCGATCTCTTCGAGCAAGGAACGTCCGTAACCGTTCAGCGAGTCGGTTGCCGGATCGGTTATGCCTATCGCATAAATCTGGACGCCGGCTTCTCTAACCCGGTTTCGAAGCTCGTTGTAAGTGTATCGGCTGTTATTATCCTGGCCGTCGGAAATAATGAGAATGGCTTTCTTCGTATGGCGTCCTTGTTGAATTTTCTCCACAGCCAGGTAAGCGGCATCGTAAAGCGCAGTGGAGCCCTTGGGCGGAACCAGCATCAGATGGCCTGCGATCTGGTCTCCCGATGTAGTGAAGTCTTGCACAAGCCTGGCCCGGTCGTTGAAGCCGATCAGGAAGAAGTCGTCGTCATCGTGCGAAGTCTCTATGAACCTTATGAGCGCCCGAATAGAGCGGCTGATGCGCTCTTTCATCGAGCCGGATACATCATAAACGATCCCAATCGAAACCGGAGCATCTGCATCAGAAAAATGTGCGATCTCCTGCTTCACCTTATCGTCAAAGACCTCGAAGTGGTCTTTGTTGAGCCCCGTCACAAACCTGCCATAAAGGTCGGTCACGCTGATGATGACATTGACGAGGCCTGTTGAAAGGACCAGTTTGTCCTGGGCTGAATTTATTCCGGCCGGTCTGATCTCATCAGATTTAGCCGCCACATTCTTTCCATTAGCGCTCGTCTCGGTCGTGGAAGCGCCGGGTTTCGTCTTGTCTGGCTCGATCTGTTGAGATTCAGATCCGCACTTATCCTGGGATACTACACTGCTGACCGGCGGGAACGCCGCTGCCATCAGCATGATCAGGAAGGCGCACACAAAATCTTGTCTCATGACTGTAGCCCCCGGAGTAACCTCAAAAGCCCGGTCGGTCTGATGCCGGTCAATTCACCCTTTGAATCACCCCCGGCACCCGTCCAACTCAAGCGGCTCAAGTGTACGGTTTTCGACGGCAGAGAACTATCAGCCAGGGTCTGATTTTCGTTTAGGATCTTCACTTGTCCTCGTGTAGGTGTTTGTCCTACAAGCAGTCTGCAAATTGCTCAGGATTGCAGATATCGTTTCGCGGAAAAGGAGTGGCGGGCAAGCTCGGGTGAATCAGTCAACCAGACGATTCTGTACGGCGTAACGGACTAATTCGGCATTGCTCTTCATTCTCATTTTTTCCAGAATACGAGTCCGATACGTGCTGATGGTCTTTACACTCAGACAGAGTTCTTCGGCGACCTGCTTTACCGTCTTCCCTGAAGCAATCATTCTCATCACCTCGTACTCACGATCCGACAGTGTTTCATGAGGCGGTCTCGCAGTGTCGGTCTCCAGATCGAAAGCCAGTTTCTCGGCCAGGGACTCGCTGACATATTTCCCGCCTCGAATTATTTTTCGAATCGCTTTGGCCAGTTCCTCTGGCGCTGTCTCTTTGGTCATATAGCCGGCTGCCCCGGCCTTTAACACTCGAACCGCGTATTGATCTTCAGGATGCATGCTCAAAACAAGTACCGGAGTCTTGGGACGCTCACTCTTCAAGTCCTTCAACACCTCGATCCCGCTTCTGCCGGGCAAGGTAATATCCAGCACGATGATGTCATAATGTTGTTTTCTGGTGAGCTCAAACACTTCGCGGGCGTTCCCCGCTTCGCCGACCAGAACCATATCGGATTCCGCAGCCAGAATTTGCTTCAAGCCCTGTCGAATAATCGGGTGGTCATCTGCGATAATGATCCTTATCATAAGCTTCTGCAATTATCGTATTCAGTCACGAATTGAGTGTCAATCTCTATAAGAGTCGAGGAAAGGCTGAACCCTGTCCGGCCTTTCGACCCTTCTACAATCAATCAAGAGGAACTCGTACAGTCACCCTTGTCCCCTCTCCCGGGCTGCCGCTAAACCTGACCTCCCCTCCAAAAGGACGTGCGCGTTCTCGCATTCCCAAAAGCCCTAGCGATTTCGGGTCGTCAATCTCGCTTCCCGCAATCCCTCTTCCATTATCTCGCACCTCCAATATAAGGCTGCCTGCCTGCTCTTCCAAGCTTATGTAGACTTCGGTGGCGTTGGCATGACGAGCGACATTGGTCAATATCTCTTGAAAGATGCGGAAAACCGCCGTTGACCGGCCAGTATCCAAACTCCTTCCCTCCGGCAATGTGGCGATCTTGCTCTCGATTCCCGTTCGGGCCTCGAATTCCTGCGCCTGCCATTCAATCCCTGCCGTGAGACCGAAGGCGTCCAATACTCCCGGCCTCAACTCTGTACATATCTTTCGCACCGATTGAATAGTGGCATCGATCAGTTGCGACATTGATTTTGTTTTCTCCAGCAGAGGGGTCTGATCTTGCGCCAGCCTGCTCGAAAGCCACGACACGTCCATCATCAAACCGGTCAGCGCCTGCCCTAATTCATCGTGAATCTCCCGCGCAATGCGGGTTCTCTCCTCTTCCCGCACCGATTGCAGGCGCGCTGCCAGGGCGCGCAATTGTTTTTGTGACATTCTCAATTGGTCCTCGGCGCGTTTGCGCTCGGTGAGTTCAACCACGATCACGCCGATCCTGTGTGTCTTGCCACCTTCACTCATTATGGGGAAATAAGACGCCACCCAGTGACGAAGCACTCCGGGCTCGGCAGGCGTTTCGCCGCTCGTCTCAAACCTCTCAGCAGCCTCGCCTGTGTCGAGCACTCGGCGGAGTTTAGGCTCGATTAACCCGGCGAGTTCGGGCAAAACCTCGCGGACGGTCTTCCCCAAATGTTCTTCAACAGGCAGTCCGTGGATATTTGCAAGCAAATCGTTGATTCGAAGGAAGCGAAGGTCGGAATCAAGCATCGCGAGTCCGGCGGGCGCGGTGGTGAAAAACGAGTTCAAGTTTCTTTCCCGCACCTCCAATTCCTGCTCCATCTTCTTGCGCTCGGCGATGTCGCGAAGTATGACGGTATAGAGCTTCTTGCCGCCCACTTCGACTTGCGAGATCGAAGCTTCAATCGGAAACTCCTGTCCATCAGACCGGACCCCGAAGAGGGTTCCTAACAGGCCCATCGAGCGATTAGTGGCCCCCGACTCTCCGAAAGCGCGGACGTGTTCCCGATGCGCGCTACGAAACCGTTCTGGGATGAATCGGTCGACCGTGTGGCCGATCACTTCATCGGCCGAACAATGGAACATCTTCTCGGCTGCAGCATTGAAGAGGAAGACGCGCTGATCGCCATCAATCGTGATGATAGAGTCCATGGCTGAACCGATAATGCTGGCCAGTTGGGCCTCACTATCTCGTATCGCCCTTTCGGCCAGCTTACGCTCGGTGATGTCGCGCACGATTCCGTGATAAAACTCGCCCCGGTCTGTTTTCCACGACG
>JAKEHD010000785.1 GCA_022615215.1 Blastocatellia bacterium | reverse complement strand
TTGCCTGCATGCCTTAGGGAGACGCCGTTTTTCGAGATAATCAGCTATAGCCTGAGCACGGCACGCTGGAAGCGTGCGCTCCCAGGTACTTTGCAACAGCCATGGGGCAGCTATGGCGAAACTTCACTGACCGGTTATATTCTAAGTATCGAGCATGACCAGTACACCTGATGTCTACTGTGAGTCGTCAGTTCCCGCCTATAGAGTCGAAGGCGCGGGACCGTTGCTCGTCTACGTTCCGGGTCTCGACGGCACGGGCGAGATGCTCTTCAAACAGATGCCCGAACTCGCTCGCTCATATCGCGTAGTTTCTTTCCGCCTCAGAGACGGCGGCCTATTCACTTATGAAGACCTCGCAGATGATGTGGCCGCGATCATCAAAGATATCGGAGAACAGCGAGCGACTATTCTAACAGAGTCATTCGGCGGAGGCGTGGCGCTCACATTTGCACTGCATTATCCCTCAATGCTTGAACGGCTCGTGCTTGTGAATTCGTTTCCCCGCTATCGTCGGCGCATAAGGATACGCCTGGCCGCGCGCCTCGCTTCCATAATTCCTTTTCGCCTGATATGGCCTGTGCGCAAAGCGGCAGACAGAGTCGGCCTGCTTGTGGACGATGTGACGGGAGAAGACCGCCGCCGCTTTTTCGAAATCATCCGCACGGTCGAGCGCGATGGCTACGTGCGCCGCTTGCGATTGATCGCAGAGCTTGACCTCGACGACCGTTTATCGGAGATCAAGGTTCCGGTTCTTCTGATAGCGACCGAAAAAGACCTGCTCGTGCGCTCTGTCGCGGAAGCCCGTCTGATGGCCGAGCGAATGCCTTGTGCTACAGTGAAGACCATAAAGGGCGCAGGCCATGCGTGCCTGCTCGGCAATCGGGTCCGCCTCGCTGAAATCCTCGATGAGTGGTCAATGGTCAGTAGTCAGCAGAAACGATGAATGATGAATGCAGATTTTGACCACAGATCACACAGATTTCACGGATATACTGCGCGCGGCAGCAAATGACAGTTTTGAATAGAGATACCATGGGCTTGCGGCCCGCTGTGAGTCTCAGTTTTTGCCTAACTTTCTTCGGTATCGTTCTACATTCATCATTCATCGTTTTTGCTGGCCCCCGCCCCCTTTTTTAGAAGGGTCTTTCTTGCGATAGATGATGAAGCGCCCCGTGGCCCCCGTGTTCTTATATGCCTTCATGAATTCGCGCAACTCCGGGTAGCTGTTGATCGATAGATTCGCGTTGAAAAAGCCAAGCTCGTCTATGATGAATGCAGGTTGAGTCTGTTTCAACTCTTCGAGAAACTCTGCGCGCGCATGAGCGGTCTCGGTTTCATTCAGAAGTGAAACATACCGGTCGCCGAAGTAGTGAACATCGGCCGGGACGCCCGTGAGAGGTTGCGAACTCAGGTAGCGGGAAGCCGGGAGCAATCCCGACCAGTAATAAATCTCCGGCCTGTAACCCCATACGAAGAGATACCCCTGTGGCCCGCCGCTCGCGCGAAGGCGAAGCCCTTCATCGCGTATAGCTTCGAGAGCGACGCTTTCTGCCGCGCGAGCGCCGCCGGAGATAAGAAAGAAATCTTTATGTCGTGTGACGACTGCGGCCGCCATGCGCTCTTCGTGATTTAGCCTGTCGTGAAACCACCCGGCAGTTATTTCACTCTTTGTGCCCCGCGCCCAATCCACGGCAAGCATCGCAGTGCGCCCATGAAAGCGAACCATCGTAAAAACAAACCCTGTGACGATCAGTGCGACCACAGCACGGCGTTTGAACAGCGAGCGACCATCTACTTTATATCTTTCAAGCGCAGAGGCGATGCCCGTAAGACCGCGCGCTCCGATGAGGCAGAGCGCGGGCAGGATTTGAAAAAAGTAGTGCCCGAAGAATCTCCCCCCGACCGCAAGCCCCGCGTAAGACGCGGCAAACCATACGAGCAACATCACATCTGCCTGAAACAAAATTTCATTCCGAGTTGCGGTCTCGGAATCGGGTTGTGAATTCGATTGACGGGCGCGTCTCTGTTTCGCTCGCCTGATAGTCATAACAGCGACAAAGGCGAGAGCGATCAGAAGCGTGTTGTTGAGCGCAAAGTAATTCGCGCTTTGAAACAGCGCCGAAAGAGCGCCTTTCCACACAGGGTAATACGCGGCATAGCGATGGCCCCAGTCCCACACATCCAGCCAGTAAGCCGATAGCGACCGCGTCGCCGCTATGTAGATCAGGAAAGGAACCGCCCCTGCGATAAAGCCCGCGACCGCCAAAAGGAATGAGGTGAAGAGATGCCTTATGTGCAGGGGTGCAGGGGTGCTTTTTGTGCAGGGGTGCAGGGGGGTCGGGACGCCGACTGCGGTTCCGGGACGCCGACTGCGGTTCCGGGTGCATGGGTGCTCGGGTTCTGGCTTCACTGCATCTATGTCTCCCCTGCTCCCCAGCTCCTCTGCTCCTCTGCCCCTCTGCTCCCCCGCTCCCCATCTCCTCTGCTCCTCTGCCCCTCTGCGTATCTTGGAAGTAAGGATCAAAATCGCCGCGAAGAAGACTAAATTGAATACGGCTTTCGGGTTGACCTGAAAAGCAAGGCCAGCGAGAGCGCCGCCCGCCATTGCCATCCATCCGCGCGAACTGAGCGCGCGGATGGATTGAGAGATATTTTCAATCGAGCGAACGAAGAGGTAAGCGCCCGCCGTGTAGGGCAGAGTCATGAGAAAGTCCGTATTGAGTCCCTGCATGTGACCCGTCGTGTAGGTCGTGCTGAAGAGAGTACACATCGCGGCTGCGACGAGTCCCGCGCGTCTGCCGTAAAGCCGCGAGCCGAACAGGTAGAGCACTGCTGAGACGGCTATGGAATAGAGAATCGTAAACAACCGGATGGTTATTATGTGAGCGCCGAAAACTTTGAAGAGCAGCGCGTAAAGGAGCGCAGTGGCGGGCGGTTTGTCGAAATATATCTCGCGGTAAAGCGCCTTGCCGCGCAGCAGTTCTTCTGCGGCCGTGAACCACAACCCATCGTCTTGATAGAGATGCCCCGCATAAAAGATGCGAAGCAGGAACCCAATGGCCGCAAGCGCGGCGAATGCTTTGAGCACGGTTGCGCGCCCGATCACTCTTTGATCGTGGTTTCGATCATCGTGTGTCAGCGTCGTAGAGATTGATCGTGTACACAAAGCTATAGAGTCAGGTTGAGACTTACGTGTACGACTGCGGGCGCAGCGTCGTGAGCGCCGATGGCCGAATCGAGCTCGTCGGCAAGGTTCGCGGGAGCAGCGGCCAATGAACTGAAATCGAACAACCGCGCATCCATCAGTTGCGAAGGGGAGATATTCGCGAGCGCCCCGAGCATGGAATTGCGGACCTGCGGTATCTCATTTTGAAGTTCGTCGATGAGCCGCTTGACCCGTTTGCGTTTCAGGTCTTCCTGCGAGCCGCAGAGGTCGCACGGGATGATAGGATAATTCTTAGTCTCTGCGAAAGCGGCGATCTCCGCTTCCCAGCAGTAAGCCAGCGGACGTATGACCATGTTGCGGCCGTCGTCGCTGCGCAGCGCGGGCGGCATGGCTTTCAGCGAACCGTTGAAGAAAAGGTTGAGCAGAAAGGTTTCCAGTATATCGTCTGCGTGATGGCCGAGCGCGATCTTCGTGTACCCTTCCTCGACCGCCGCGTTGTAGAGTATGCCCCGGCGCAGGCGCGAGCATAGCGAGCAGGTGGTTTTGCCTTCGTGTACCTTCGACTTCACAATCGAATAGGTGTCGCGTTCGATTATGCGAAACGGAACTCCGAGCGCGCTCAAGTACTCAGGCAGGACGTGTTCGGGGAAGCCCGGCTGCTTCTGATCGAGATTGACGGCGAGCAAATCGAATCGCACGGGCGCGCGCCTTTGAAGGTCGAGCAGCAATGCGAGCATAGTATAGCTGTCTTTGCCTCCGCTCAGGCAGACCATTATGCGGTCGCCGTCTTCGATCATGTTGAAATCGGCTATGGCACGGCCCACGCCGCCGAGCAGCTTCTGTTTGAACCTTTCGCCCCTGTTGCGCTCGATGTCTTTCGTCATCATGAAGAAGTTTGATACTAGCACACGGCCGCAAATGCTTGCCATCAGCTATCAGTTATCAGCTATCAGACTGATGGCTGACGGCTGATTTCAAGGTCTCGCCTGAAAGCAACCACGGACAACTGACAAAAGAGCGTTTATACTGCGCGCGGGGTAAAACGAAAGTTT
>JAKEHD010000784.1 GCA_022615215.1 Blastocatellia bacterium | reverse complement strand
GCACAGATAACACAGTGGAGGGCAGAAGCCCTCTACAAAAGATTTCTTTCTTCCGACGATCCGTGAAATCTGTGTAATCTGTGGTCGAAGAAAGATCAGCTTTCAGCTATCAGCTTGAAGACTGACGGCTGATGGCTGATGGCTGATAGCTGATACCACTCTTCCCCTGTTATCAACCCCTATCTCAAGGGTACGCGACCGGCTGCCGGAGGCTTTCATGCGTGCCCACATCTCGGCGGCTATCTCGCCGCAGTTTCCGGTCGCAAAGGCTATCAGGCTAGAGCCTGCACCGCTGATAGCGATGCCGAGCAAGCCGTTGAGAGGGGCGTCATTGAGTTGCAGCACCTCGCTCGTGCCGGGCGCGAGCGGCGCGCGAAAAGGCTGGTGCAGGCGGTCGCGCAGGGCTTCGCCCAGAAGGTCGAATCTCTTTTCGGCAAGGGCGGCCTGCAATAGGGCCGCGCGCTGTAGATTGAATACGACATAGCTCATAGGCACGCTCGGAGGCAGCACGGCGCGCATTGCCGCCGTCGTCAATTCGAGATCGGGGATGAGCAGGATGATCTTCACCTCTTCCGGCCATTCGCGTTTGACATTGACGAGCGAGCGGCGGCCCCCTTCGCGCTCGACGAGGCATGTGACAACCAGTCCTCCGAGCCGGCTCGGAGCGAGGTTATCGCCGTGCGATTCGAAGTGAAGCGCGTGGCTGAAAAACTCGTCTTCGCTCAATCGCTCTTCGGCCAACGCTTCGTACACGGAGATGCCCGCGATTATGGCTGCGCTGCTGCTTCCCAGTCCGCGAGAAAGCGGAATCTGATTGTCGACCAGGAGTCGCGCCCCCCCGATATTGCGGCCTCTCTCTTCGGCCACCTGTCGCGCCACATGCGCTATCAGGTTCGTTTCATCGCGCGGCAAACGGTCTGCGCCTTCGCCAGTGGTTATGACCTCGAAGCCTTTTGCGCGCTCTTCGACGCGGACTTTCAGGTAGAGCGCCAGAGCAAGGCCGCAAGTGTCGAAGCTCGCGCCCAGGTTGGATGTCGAAGCCGGGATCGTTATCTCGACTGCGCTCATAATCCCTGCTGCTTTCTGCTCTCCGACATCGCGAGAACTTCGATCATCGGGGCGTGAATCAATCCGTTGCTTGCGATGACTTCCGGTTTATAGTGTGAAAATTCATTGCCGCTGAAATCGCTCACGCGGCCCCCGGCTTCTCTCACAATGAGAGCGCCCGCAGCCATATCCCATGCGCTCAGGTTCAGCTCCCAGAATCCATCGAACCTGCCGCAAGCAACATAACACATGTCGAGCGCAGCCGCCCCGTCGCGGCGCAGAGCCTGAGCATTCATGGCGAAGTTCGACCAGTGATCCAGGTTCGTCAGCCGCGCGGTCTTTATGTCGTAAGGGAAACCTGTCGACAAAAGGCTCTGCATGAGGTCTGAGGTCTCTGATACGCGGATGGGTTTGTGATTGAGCGCGGCCCCCGCGCCGCGTTCGGCTGTGAAGAGTTCGTCGCGGCAAGGGTCGTATACCACGCCGAGCAGGGTCTCTCCCCGATATTCGAGAGCTATCGATACGCAGAAGACCGGATAGCCGTGCGCGTAGTTGGTCGTGCCGTCGAGCGGATCGATTATCCATCGGTACTCGGAGCGCATCTCTCCGAGTCCACCCTCTTCGGCCAGCACCTCGTGGCGCGGATAGTGATCGGCTATCAAGTCGCGTATCAGTCGTTCGCTCGCAAGGTCGACGTCCGTGACGAGGTTGATGGCTCCCTTGTGCGATATGTCTATCCTCGTGCCGAAACGGTCGCTGAGTATTCGGCCCGCGTCACGGGCCACACGAATGGCAAAATCGAGCATCTGTTTTTTGTCCGTTGCGAATATTCATTGAGACGTGGCAGCCATCACGACTCGAAACCCTATAACGTCGAATTTAGCGCCGGGCGAATCCTTCAAGCGATACGCCGAGCGGCAGTGATTGGCCATACGATTCCAGGCTCCGCCTCTTATTATTCTCTTCGACGTGTCGCCGCCGCTTTCCCACACACTGCCGTCGAGCGGCGCTTCGTTATAGCCCATGTGCCAGGGGTCCGCGCACCACTCCCATACGTTGCCGTGCATACCGTAGAGACCGAACCTATTGGCCTTATCGAGGTTTCCCACCGGAGTCGTCTGTTTTCTGGAAATCCCTTTGGGACCGGATTCATAAGGAGCGATTCCGTCGTAATTCGCCAGTTCCGGCGTGATGTTCTCTCCGAAATGAAATGGCGTGGTCGTCCCCGCGCGGCATGCATATTCCCATTCGGCCTCGCTCGGCAAACGGTATGTGCGCCCGGTCTTTTTAGATAGTCGCTCGCAAAACTCAACAGCTTCCTCCCACGATACACGCTCGACGGGCCGGTTGACTCCTTCGAATTGCGCGGGGCTTGCATTCAGGTCGCGGTTGACTTTAGGCAAACCGGCCACCGCTCGCCATTGGGCCTGCGTCACCTCGAACCGGCCCATGTAAAACGAAGGCAACTCGACATTGTGCTGCGGGCCTTCCTCGCCGAAACGGCCCTTCTCGCTGCCGGGCGATCCCATAAGGAACACGCCGCCGGGAATCTTCACCATGTCGAGCGTCACTCCCGCTCCCAGGTCTTCAGCAAAGTATTGCGCCTCGCCCCGGCTGGTGTCGGTAACAGCGCCCTGGCCGTCGACCGTCACCACGTCGAAAGCAAAGCTCTTCAAAGGCATCCCTCCGGGTCCGGTGTTGTCGGCAGCAGAAACGGGAGCGATGGCGGCAGTGTGGGGTGTTGCCTGAGAGACGGTTGAAGACTGGCCGGACCATAGCCATGCAGCAGCGGCAAGACCGGCTATGACTACTAAAGCGGCCGCGATGACGGCTGTGCGTGACCGGGAGCCGCTTTTCGGCTGCGCCCGCGCGGGTTCGACATGAGATGTATCGATTACGGTGGCCGCTTCTTGTTTGCCTGCCGAACTCTTGACGGGTGTGGCGGCGATCTCCGTCTTCTGATCGAGACTCGCTCCAGCGGGTGCGGGCGCTACCTTCGGAACAGCCCCTGTCGGAGACCCCTGCAAACGAGTGACGGGAGGGCCTCCGGCGGCTGCGCGCAAGGCATGGCGCATCTCGGTCGCCGTAGCGGGCCGGTCTTCCTGATTGACAGACATCGCTCGCGTCAAAACGGAAGCGACCTCGGCCGGTACATCCGGGTTGACCTTGTTTGCGGGAGGCTGAGGGTCCGGATTGCCCCGGAGGATGGCCGCCGTCCTCGTGAGCGCATCGACGGGCATAACGCCCGTCATAAGGTGATACAGGGTGGCCGCAAGCGAATAGAGGTCCGAGCGGGCGTCTGTGCCCGAACCTTGAATCTGTTCGAAGGGAGCATAGTGCGGCGTGTAACCGAGCACGCTGCTTGCGGCGGTCGCGGGCTCCAGGCCGCCCGCCGCTCCTTTCGCCAATCCGAAGTCGAGCAGTACGACCTCGCCTCGCGGGGTCAGCTTCAGGTTCTGCGGTTTGATGTCGCGGTGTATGACGGGCGGCTCGTGCTCGTGGAGGTAATCGAGCGCGTTCAGCAAAACATCGCCCCACACGAGAACCTTATCATGCGGGAACGGTCCATCTCTTTGTTCCAGCAATGTCGCAAAATCCTCCCCCGGTATGTACTGCATTATCAGGTAGACGCCATCGGCCTCGCTGAAATAATCCATCACTACGGGGAGCGCCGCATGGCGCAGACCGTTGAGGAGGCGGGCTTCACGCTCGAAGGCTTTTCGCAGGTGTTCTTCGGTGACAAGAGTTTCTTTCAGTGCGACTATGCTGTTGAACCGATGGTCTGTGGCCTCATAGACCGCGCCCATTCCCCCCTGGCCGAGTTTGCGCACTATACGGTAGCGGTTCTGCAAAACAGTATTGGGTTCAAGCATTTCAACTTCCTTTCCATATAATCCTGCCGAGTTTTCCTGAGCTATATAAATATCCGCTAATTCCGCCTGTGTGGTTCCCACTCGCGCAGGTCCATTTGTTGCACTGTTTGTAATACCTGGCCATCGATTTGTCAACGTTGGCAGAGAGGCCGGACCCTTAATGAGAACAGATAACCGGTTTCATTCGCAAGCCGGACGCGATGATTTTTCGCCCCGGTCCCGGAATAATCAATAGAGGGCGCGGTTCGATGTGCGATCTTTCCGTCTCCGTCATCGGCTTATAACTTGAGCTCGGTCTTTCAAAGCCGGTAACGTGAGCTTTATAAATTCTATGGCCTTCGCTTCGGCCCAGAAACGCTCGTCGGCCGATGCGGAGATAAATCCCGCGTGCCCGCCGCGCTCTGTCGCAAGCAACGTGATGTTGGGATTTTCAGAAATCTCCCGCCGCTCGAAGGGGGTGAACGGTATGAGGGGGTCGTCCTTTGCGTGAAGGATGAGCGTCGGGACGGATATTCGGTTTATCAAAGGGAGCGCGCTCGCCCGGTTGTAATAATCCGCCGAATCTCGAAATCCCGCGTGCGGGGCTGTATAGATGTCGTCGAATTTGCGTATGGTCCAGATGCCTTTGAGTCGTGACTGATCGTAGCGGTCGGGAAAGAGCCGGGCTTTGCGCCGGAGTCGGCTTCTGAGGCTGAGTACGAAGCGGAGGTGATAAATCGAATTAGACCTGAGTTCTACAGCATCCGCGCAGGAGGCCAGGTCGAGCGAAGGCGAGATTGCAACGACTCCGCAGAGTGAGCGGGGTGACTCTCGGCCGTACTCGCCCGCAAGCTTGAGCGCGACGTTGCCTCCGAGCGAAACCCCTGCAAGGTAAATCTCTCGTAAGCGATCATTGCCGGTCAGTTCATCTATTATGCGGCGAAGGTCTTCGGTGAGGCCCGCGTGATAGAGCATAGGGGTGAGATGTTCTGTCCCGCCGCAGTTGCGCATATTGAGACGTATGGCGTTGAAACCGGCCGCCACGGCCTTTTCCGCAATCCCAATCATGTAAGGCGAATCCGCAGAGCCTTCGAGACCGTGCAGCATCAAGAGCGTAGGCGATTCAGTGCGCTCGTTTTGCCACGAACAATGAGCGAGCACACGCACGCCGGGCGAGGGGTCGAAATAGCGCGGCGCTGTATTCTGTGCAAGCAATCGGCTGCGCCGCCGGATGAGCGAAGAGACTATGGTCTGTGCGTGCGGGTTCTTCAACGCCGGATGAGGTATGAAAGGCGTCTGTGATAGTTGCTCGGCAATCTCTTCTTTAGTCATTGGTCCCTGCGCTGATGAATTCAGCCTGCGCGTTGCCTGAAAAACACGGAACGCGCCGAATCGATTTTAGATGGCAGAAGCAGGGTTATCAAGCGGGTGTGGTTACGTAAAGTCGGTGCATAGTTGAAAGGCAATCCTGACACAGGCAGTTGTTGGTGCTATTTGAGAAAAAAAGGTTCTCTGATACTTTCCGGGGAGGCATGCCATATATAGATGGCAAAAGCAAATCACCTACTATATTTGGCGCTACCAATCCCGGTTGCACGGAAACTATCAAAGAGCCGAAAAAAAGATCGCAGTAACGAGAGAGTCTCCCTTTTGAACCTCTTACCTTCGTCAGCCGGGCTCCCTCTTCTCGAATCCCACCGATGGAAATCGGTGGATGGTTAAGGTTCAACCCACGATGCGCCAGGCAGGACTTTAAGGATCCCTCAACTGCCGCCTGTGGGATTGAAGATTAGAAAGAGAAGCAGGCAGTAGGCAGGACTTCAAGGATCGCGCAACAATAAATGTATTCATTGAGGTCGCCTGTAGGATTATACTGCGCGCGGGGCAAAATGAAAGTTTTTCCGGAGGGGAACGCATATTTGGAGTGCGCCGCCCATGAAGGATTTAAAGCTTTCTTTCTTCTGGCGG
>JAKEHD010000155.1 GCA_022615215.1 Blastocatellia bacterium | reverse complement strand
GGCCGAACGGCGCGTGGGACTTAACACCATGGGACTGGCCGAGATGCTCATACGCCTCCGCTTGCGCTACGGCTCGGACGAGGCGGTCGAGTTCATAGACCGTCTCTATCATTTCATCGCGTCGGAAGCATATCTCGCTTCATCAGACATCGCGGCCGAGAAAGGCCCCTTCCCGATGTTCGACCAAGAGAAGTTCCTTCAATCCGGTTATATGCAATCGATGCCCGAAGAGGTTCGAGAGGCAGTTCGTGAAAAAGGAGTGCGCAATGTCACGTTGCTGACGCAGGCTCCGAACGGCTGCGTCACGCCCGATACTCTCGTGTTTGCGGACGGCGCGCTCCGCCCGGTCGCCTCTCTCGGCGATGCGGAAGGCCCTCAGTGGCAGGATGTCTCTTTTACAACTCATTCGGATTCAGGGCCTGAGTCGGTCGATAAATTCTATGTCAACGGCTACACGGAAGTCGTCGAGATAACGACCGGCAGAGGATTCAACCTGGCAGCGACTTTGCAGCATAGAGTGCGGGTCATAGATGGCGAAGGCAATTACGAATGGAGACAGATGGGAGAACTTCAACCGGGCGATACTCTCGTCCTGGCTCGCGGCGGGCTTGGACGAGCGGAAATGCCGCATCTCGACCCGGTGCCGACTGAGAGGCGACATTCGACTCTGCAATTGCCTGAAGCTATGACTCCCGATCTTGCCGAATTGATCGGGTTCTATATGGGAGACGGCTATTTGAAAGATCGTAGAGGGATGGGCATAGCAGTTTCCGAATCCGACCCGGACGTGATAGGCAGGCTCCAGGAATTGATAGGCCGTACCTTCAACCTCGACCCATCGCTAGAGGACACGGGGCGGAATTGCTTGATGGTGTGGGCAGGGTCGTATTTCATTCCGAGGTGGATGCGCGCGAACGGACTTGCAAAATCCAACGCATTCGATGCTCACATGCCTGAAGCAGTTTTGGCCGGAGGCGCGCAGACAGTTGCGGCCTTCCTGCGAGGACTCTTCGAAAGCGATGGCAGCATATCGAATGGCGTAGTGACGCTCGTGACGGTATCCGAGCGGCTGGCAAAAGAGACGAAGATCGCCCTGCTAGGACTCGGCATTATCTCGACTCGCCGCAGCGTCGCTCCCGGAGAAGGACGATACGGCGACCGGCTGCGCCACGAAGTGCGTCTGCTCAACAGCCAGGAAGTCATCAGATTCCGCGAGAGGGTGGGATTTGCCGGACAGCGCAAGCAATCACTGCTTGCGGCCTGCGAGGATAAGGGTGCGCGAGGTGACCGTCTTCCTCCATCGTTGCTCCGCAAGCTTTATGTTGAATCTCAGGGATTGTCCACAGGCATAAGGCAGGAAATTTCTGGCGCGTTGAGATGCGGAATGACGCAGGAGCGATGGCGCAACCTCGCAGGCGCAAATCCCGCGCTCGGCAAATTGCCGTCGGCGGGACTGCTTGACGGCCGCCTGTTCTTCGATGTGGTTACCGATATAGGCCTGGGCCATTCGTTTACCTTCGACCTCAGCGTTCCTGACACGAATACTTATGTGGCCAATGGTGTCGTCGCGCATAACACGATAGGAACCATGTCAGGCACCTCGACCGGAATAGAGCCGTTCTATTTCTGGAGCTATGTCCGCAAGTCTCGCCTCGGCCAGCACGAGGAGCGCGTAAAGGTAATGGAAGAATGGCAGCAGGAGCACGAGGAGGAACCATTGCCCGATTATTTCGTCACCGCTATGGACCTCGCGCCCGAAGAGCACGTCAAGGTGCAGGCGGCCATCCAGCGATGGGTCGATTCGTCTATTTCAAAAACGTGTAACCTGCCCAACTCCTACACGGTCGAACAGACGCGCGACATATACGATCTGCTCTATCAGTCGGGCTGCAAGGGCGGCACTATCTATCGCGACGGCTCGCGCGATGTGCAGGTGCTCAACCTCAAAGAAGAAGATAAAAAGGCGAGCGACTCTCCTGGCAGAGATGCAGAGAAGGCCACGAACTTTTCCGAGAATGAGGCGCGAGCCGAGGAGATCGATGACGACTCGATGCCTGTCGACCTCGTTCGTGGCGAAGGAGGTCTACAGCCGAAGGTTCGTCCGCGTCCGTATAAGCGACGCGGCTACACCGTGAGCAAGGCGACGCCTTCGGGGACCGCTCATATAACTATGAACGAGGACGAAGAGCAACAGCCCTTCGAGGTGTTCGTGGAGATCGGCAAGGCAGGCTCCGATATCAAGGCTATGGCCGAGGCCATGGGGCGGTTGATGTCCCTGATACTCCGAATGGCTTCACCCGTTTCGCCTGTCGAGCGCGTGCGTGAGATAGTCAAACAGATAACGGGCATTGGCGGCGCTCGCTCTTACGGCTTCGGCAAGCGGCGAGTTCTCAGCCTGCCCGATGCGGTGGGTCAGGCGCTTGCGGAGAATTATCTCGGAAAAAGCTACGGCGACGAGGACAAGACACACAAATCGGAAGCAAGCAGAGGCACAGGGCCGTCGATGGAAGCGACGAAGCTTGAGGCGGGAATGCCTGTAGTAACATCTGCGGACCTGTGCCCCAATTGCGGAGACTCCGCTTTCGTGCGGCAGGAAGGCTGCCAGACCTGCTTCGCCTGCGGCTATTCGGAGTGCTGAAAGCAAGAAAGAAATTTAAAATCGCAGGGCGGGCGGCATTTGCTAAAAATCAGAAGCAATGCCACCCGCCTTTTTCTCTGCACGCTGAACTCATGCACTCCACACCGGCCGCCAGGTTATTCGCGCAATCGATCTTGGATCAGACCGCAGGCGTGTGCTTTGGATATGTTTTGCGAATCCTGTTTTCGATTTCGCGCCGTTGCTCGTCGGTCTCTGCGGCGGCAAGCTTTCGCCTGAGTTTCCTGCGCTTCTCGTATCGCTGACGCCGACGCTTTATCTCGCGGTTGCGTTCTCTCATACTCTTATTAAATTCTCCTCCGTTTAATCCATCGGGCCGACAAATTGCGAAAATCGGTGTAATGGATCTCAAAATTTGGGCAGTAAAAAGTCGGTTTATAGTATAGACGCAGCTTGCTTCATTTTCCACTGCGCTTCGAACTCTGCCGGGGTCGTATATCCCAATGACGAGTGTATCCGTATAGCGAACCCCTCTGTGCCAATATGGATGAGACACCTACCCTAATGTAAATTAAAGAGTAAAGAGCTTGCGCGATTGCTTGGCCGCAACAATGACAGTGAGGGCCAGCGCGAAATGATTGACGAGTTGAACTCGCTCAAGAACGTGTTGACCCGGATTATTCTGGTCTCGCATCAGGAAGCATTCGCAGATGCGTTTCCGAACAGGTATGTGTTCGAACTGACTGATGGCACATCGCAAGTGAGCCTGAAAGGCGAAGCATAAACCTATCAGCCGAAGAAATACGCTTCGAGCGTTTCGGCGTAGAGCACTGACCCTGTGACAAGCTCGTCGATTATCACGAACTCGTTGGGCACGTGCGCGAGCTTGTCGTCGCCCGGATAATGGACGACCGATGTTATGCCCGCAAAGAATAGATTCTTGGCTACTGTGTTGCCGCCGAAGGTTTCGTAGTTCATCGGAAGATTCAACCGCTTCGCCGCCCTGTCGAAGCTGCGTATGATGATCGAGTTTTTGTCCGACAGGTGCGGCTCGGTCTCGTGAAGCGCTTTTATCTGAAACTCTGAATCAGGCGAGCGGAGTTTTACGAGGGCGATCTTCTCTTCGATTTTGGTGAACACGTCCTGTTTCGTGATGCCTCTCGGCAATCGAAAATCTATGGTCGCTCGCGCAGTGGCGGGCACAGTGTTCGTAGACGATCCGCCCTGAATCGTTCCTATGTTCATCGTCCAGCCGTCGAACTCGCTGTCGAAGTTCACGCCCAGGTCGAGCGTCTTGATCTCCGCGAGCAGTTCGGCCATCGGCACTATCGCGTTGCGGCCAAGCTCTGGCGTAGAGCCGTGCGCCTGCACGCCTATGCTTGTGAGATCGACCCAGAGTATTCCCTTTTCGCCGTAGATCGAAAGGTCCATGCGTCCGCCGTCGGGTATGATCGCCACGTCGAATTTCAGGCCGCATTCTTCGACAAGATAAATAATCCCAAGCTCGCTTCCCATCTCTTCGTCGGCAGCCGCTATCAGGTAGATCGTCCCGTCGAAATCCGTGTGCTCGGCCAGGAAGGCTTTGCAGGCCGAATAGGCGCAGGCGAAGGAGCCTTTGTCGTCGAGCGTGCCGCGCCCGTATATGCGCCCATCGATTATCGTAGGCTCGAAGGGCGGCGTGTCCCAGTTGGAGATTTCGCCCGGCGGCACAACGTCCATGTGAGAGACGAACCCTATCGATTTCGCCCCGCTTCCGGCGCGCCCTACTACGTTTGTCCGTCCTGGCTCTTTTTCGTAGTAAGAGACCTCCATAATGAGCGACTCCATCGCGCGAGTGACCGTCTCCTTGCATAGATGCTCGTTGCCGGGCGGGTTCGTTGTGTCAAGTCCGACGAGGTCGCAGACAATAGCGACGATCTCATCGCGGTCTATGTGCTTGAGAAATTTCGATTCCATTCGACTCCTCATAAAAACAGTGGTCAGTGAGTAGAATGCGGATTGCGGATTGCGGAACAGGGAGTTCATTCCGCATTCCGCACTCATCATTCCACATTTCGGTTGGTGGTCAGTTTTTCATCCTTTCCGCGCGTTATAACTGACGCCTGGAAAGACTCCTCCAAAATTAAAAACAGACAGGCATTGATGATAGCTTCGCGCGTGCCGTGCAGCAAGGCAGGGTCGTTGTCTAATCTCATGGAGCGCGGCGTCCTTCGTTCGTTGTCCGTAGCTCTTTTTGTCGAGGTCTCGGTCAAAAGCCGAACGCAACGACGGGCAACGGACTGTCATGAAAAGTATGTTGTGGCAAAATATAGAATTCAAGAAAATGTTTTTGGGTAGGGGCGCACCTGTGTGTGCGCCCTAACTGGGGCAGACACATAGGTCTGCCCCTACGATTCCAAAATATTTTTCTTAAGGTCTATAGAAATGCGCCCTTGCCTGGCTACACATGCAAGGGCGCATTTCCATTCTGTATCGTTCGTAATTGCCATAGCGATTGCTGAAAATACTCTTGCGCGCTTCCCTGTTTATGGTATCATTCCGTCGAAGTTTGAAAGTTTAACTGCCCCAAACGGGCTATAGCCCCTGATATTTTGCTCCCCTTTGCTCCCACATCGAAATATGTCTGCTCCCGCGATGAAGGCTTCTAACCCGCAGCGGTCTTTTATATGCCAATCGCATCTGATGTTCGCCTGGCAGAAGGGGTCAGGATTTTTCAGCCCGACCTGGTCAATCTCTATGGCTGCACGATCGGCAGTCATACGAAAATAGGCGCTTTCGTCGAAATACAGAAAAACGCCTTGGTGGGCGCTCGCTGCAAAATATCATCTCATACATTCATCTGCGAGGGAGTCGTCATAGAGGACGAAGTCTTCGTCGGTCACGGCGTCATGTTCATCAACGACATCTATCCGCGAGCGGCGACCCCGGAAGGCGATCTTCAAACCGAGGCGGATTGGAAAGTGGTAACCACGCGGGTAAAGATGGGGGCCTCGATCGGCAGCAATGCGACCCTCATGGGAGGCGTAACCATAGGTGAACGCGCCATGGTGGGCGCGGGCGCTGTGGTCACACGCGACGTTCCGGCTTATGCAATAGTCGCGGGCGTACCCGCGCGCGTGGTCGGAGACATCAGAGAGAGGGAGAAGACTGAGCGATGAGCGGGCGAGGGCTGTTGCTGATAATTATCACCGCGCTGTGCGTGGTCGTATCAAACCTTTTGATTCGAGCGGAACTGTTGCGCGCGGGTTCTTTCTCTTTCTCCCTGAGCGCGATCAAGAGCCAGATTTTAGCCTGGATCGGGCAGCCCTCGATGATCTTGGGATTCATTCTTTACGGACTTGCAACTCTTATATGGTTCCGCGTAATGGCTACCGAAAACCTCAGTGCCAGTTACCCATTGCTTATTAGCCTGACATTCGTGCTAGTCACGATTGGGTCAGTAGTATTTTTCCACGAAGGAATCTCCTGGCAAAAAGTGCTGGGGCTGGGAGTTATATTGACCGGATTCGTTCTGGTGGCGCGCGCGTAAGGAGGACTTAATGATAAGTATAGGTGTAATCGGCTACGGTTACTGGGGACCAAACATCGTTCGCAATTTCGCGGAGACCGAGGATTGTCAGGTCATCGCAGTGAGCGATCTGAGTTCCGACCGGCTCGCTAAAGTGCAAACCCGTTATCCGGCTTTCGAGACGACTTCGGATTATAGCGATCTGCTTAGAGACGAGCGCATTGAGGCTATAGCCATAGCGACCCCTGTCTCGACTCATTTCGATCTCGCCCTACAGGCCCTGCGCGCAGGCAAGCATGTGCTTGTCGAGAAGCCTCTGGCCTCAACCTCCGAACAGGTTATAAGGCTTATGGACGAGGCCGACCGGCGCAATCTCGTAATGATGGTCGATCACACTTTCGTTTACACGGGCGCTGTCCGCAGGATAAGAGAGTTGATAACTAACGACGGACTTGGAGATATTTACTATTACGATTCGGTTCGCGTAAACCTGGGGCTGTTTCAACACGACGTGAACGTGATCTGGGATCTTGCTGTGCATGACCTTTCCATAATGGATCACCTGTTGCCCGTGCAACCCTGCGCGGTGTCGGCGACAGGTGTAAGTCACCTTCCCGGAGAGCCTGCAAATATCGCTTACCTGACGCTCTTCTTCGAGAGCAATCTGATCGCTCACATACACGTCAACTGGCTCGCCCCTGTCAAGGTGCGCCGCACGCTGATCGGCGGAAGTCAAAAGATGATCCTCTATGACGATCTCGAACCGAGCGAAAAGGTCAAGGTTTACGATAAGGGCATAACGGTCAACAGCACCGAAAGTGTCTATCAGATGTTGATCGGCTATCGCGCGGGAGATATGTGGGCACCGCAGTTGGATATAACAGAAGCGTTGCGCACGGAAGCTATTCATTTCATCAATTGCATAGAAGAAGGCAATCGTCCCATAACCGACGGGGAGTCAGGGCTGCGTGTGGTGCAGGTTTTAGAAGCTGCCACACAATCCATGCTGCAAAGAGGCCGCCCCGTGGAACTGGCAGCCATAGGAGTGGCGGCATGATCGCATTCGTAGACCTGAAAGCTCAATACCTCGGCATCAAAAGCGAAATAGACGCGGCCGTTTCAGGCGTCCTCGAAAGCACACAGTTCGTCCTGGGCAAGGAAGTCGCGGCCTTCGAAGAAGAGTTTGCCGCCTACTCAGGCGCTCGCTTGGGAGTGGCCGTAAACTCAGGCACGAGCGCCCTTCACCTCGCGCTTCTGGCCGCGGGCGTCGGGCCGGGCGACGAAGTGATAACAGTGCCTTTCACCTTCGTGGCCACTACGGCTGCGATCTGTTACACGGGCGCGCGGCCCGTCTTCGTGGACATCGATCCTAAATCCCTCACTATCGACACGGGCCGGATAGAAGGCGCTATCACGGATCGCACAAAGGCCATTATGCCCGTGCACCTCTACGGCCAGCCTGCCGATATGGACCAGGTATTAGAGATAGCACGCCGCCACAATCTCGCAGTCATTGAAGACGCCGCTCAAGCGCACGGAGCGGAGTACAAAGGCCGTCGAGTCGGAAGTATGGGCGATCTGAGTTGTTTCAGTTTTTATCCGGGCAAGAACCTCGGCGCTTACGGCGAAGGCGGCATGGTGGTGACCAATGACCCGGAGAGAGCGCGCGCGATAAGGATGCTGCGCGACTGGGGACAGGAGCGAAAGTATCATCACGTTCTCAAAGGCTACAACTTTCGCATGGATGGAATTCAAGGCGCTATCCTGCGCGTCAAGCTGCGCTACCTCGAAGAATGGACTGAAGCCCGGCGCGCACACGCCAGGCAATATGAGCGATTGCTCGCCGACTCCAATCTGCAAACTCCTGCGGAGATGCCTTATGCGCGCCACGTCTATCACGTCTACGCAGTGCGAACCGAAGAGCGAGAGACGTTGCAACGAAAGCTGAACGAAAGCGGAATTCAAACAGGCATTCACTACCCGATACCTGTGCATTTGCAGGAAGCATACTCCGATCTCGGATACGGGCGGGGCGATTTCCCTTGCTCTGAGCGAGTGGCTGATGAAGTGCTCTCGCTTCCGATGTATGCGGAGTTGAGAGAGGCCGATATCGAGACAGTCGCCCGTCGCATGAGCGATATAACCGGAGGAAATCGAACGTCATGACAGACAGCCGTCCCGGTTTGAACATCCGCCGTATGGTCGAGTTGATGGAGGCTGCCATAAGCCGCTGCGAACTCGATCTGCGCGGTATGACCGTGCTGACGGAGGCCGCATCGGGAGCTTACTCGGTGACGCCTGTCCTCGCCGCTATGGCTGGCGCTCGATCAGTATTCGCCCTCGCCGTTCCTTCCCGTTATGGAACACCGGAGCAGGTGCGAGAGCAAACTCTAAAGCTGGCGGAGACGGCCAAAGTAGCAGAAGGCATAGAGATCGTCACTGCCAAAACGAGCGCGATAGTCGCTCAGTCAGACATCATCACAAACAGCGGCCATGTGCGCCCGATTGACGCTGAGATGGTTGGTTGGATGAAGTCCACGGCCGTCGTCCCGCTTATGTACGAGGCATGGGAGTTTCGGCCCGGAGACGTAGATATTGCAGCCTGTCGGCAACGCGGCATAACGGTAGCGGGCACGAATGAGCGCCATCCGGCCATCGATGTCTTTTCTTTTTTGGGCGTGATGGCGGTCAAGCAATTGATGGATGCGGGCGTTGCCGTCTACCGAAGCCGGATACTGCTGCTCTGTGACAACTCATTCGGGCCATTCATCAAGCGAGGGATGGAGGGCTGCGGCGCTACGGTCGATACGGTCGAATCACTGCAAAGGCCCGACAAAGACGCAAGATATGACGCCATCCTTATAGCTCTTCGGCCGCAAGTCGTTCCCGTGCTATCGGCTGAAGACGCGGCTTTTATTGCCGGGCACTGGCCCGGAGCCGTTGTGGTTCAATTTTGGGGAGATATAAACCGGACGGCGATGATGAAGGCGGGAGTACCTGTCTGGCCAATGGAATCGCCAGCGCCGGGTCACATGGGCATACTTCCTTCAGCCGTAGGACCGGAGCCGATAATCAGGCTTCAAGCGGGGGGATTGAAGGTTGGAGAGATACTCTGCCGCGAGTCGCGCGAAAGGCAATCGCATTCAGTGAGCGTATCATCGCTTGTAAGAAGCGATTATGTCGACCTGGTCAATATGAATTCCGATGTGATGAAAGGGTGTAATGGAAGAATTTGACAACAGCCGGGGCTTTATAATCGGTCCCAGCAAAGTGGGCGATCACGCCATGCTTGCGCAAGGCGTGATCGTCGGCCATCCGTCCAAAGATACGCTATTGAACAGGCGCGATTTTTATACAAGCCGGGGAGCTGTGGTCGGCCAGCGATGTATTCTCAGATCGGGGACCATTATTTACGAAGACGCTGTGATAGGGAACGATGTCCAGACGGCCCATAATGTCGTGATACGCGAGGGGGCTACTATAGGAGATGGCTGTGTGTTTGGAAACGGTTCGGTCGTGCGCGAAAAGGCGACGCTCGGCCGGAACGTGCGATTGATGGAATCGGTCGTCATTTCCGAAGGCGCGCGACTCGGCAACGATATCTTCATCGGTCCTAATGTCAGCTTCACCGCCGGACGTTTTATGACCGGCGCTCTCGAAGCGTCCGGGCGCTTGAATCACGACGAGGCCAGAGAGTTGGAAGGAGACTACTGGGAAGGGCCGTCGGTCGTTGTCGAAGACGATGTGCGCATAGGAGCGAACGCCGTGATACTGGCGGGCGTGCGATTGGGGAAAGGATGTGTCATAGCTGCCGGCGCGGTCGTTTCAATGGACGTACAACCGGGCGCATTAATGGCAGGCAATCCGGCCCGCTTGCTTAAACGCAACGCAGCAGTTGGTCCGTGATGGTCATCCGAGCCTGCAAGAGCGGGATATTTAAATACTGAAAGGCGAATGACGAAAAATCATGTCAAATGCGAAAGAGCTACTAGACGCAAATAAAGCAGAGTACCTGAACCCGACGCCCGACAGGGTGGTCGATCAGAAGCTCTTAGGTATGGTATCGGATTTCATCGTACCGAAGCTTACGGGCGAACGCATACTTGAACTGGGCGCTGGCGATCAGGTGTGGACTCCAAAGTTGCTCGACAGATTTCCTGATGTGACGACGGTTGAAGGCTCGGCGGAACTGCTTCACGCCTTGCAACTCCAGCTCGCCGGAAGGCGCTGGACCCCGGTCTGTTCGCTCTTCGAGCAATACCAGCCCGACCAATTGTTCGACACGGTGCTGGCGTCTTACATACTCGAACATGTGGACGATCCCTCGCTTATAATCAAACTGGCTCGTGAGAGGTGGCTGAAAGAGAAGGGGCGTCTGGCCGTCGTCGTGCCTCACGCGCTCAGCCTCCATCGCCGCCTCGCGGTAAAGATGGGGATCGCATCCTATCCGGGAGAGCTTGGCGACACCGACCATCGCATGGAACACCACTGGTGTTTTACCTGCTATGACATGGAAAAGCTCATCGTAGATGCGGGGTTCGACGTATTAGAGAAGAAAGGTCTCATAACCAAGCTCCTGCCCAACAGCTTGATGGTTGATTGCAACGACGAGCAACTGAAAGGAATGTTCGAACTTGGGCTTGAACTTCCCATCGAATATTCAGCCGCGATCTATTTTCTGGCAGAAGCGAGGCCGAGGTGAATTTTATGAAGTTCAGTCATCTGGGTGTTGCGGTCCAAAATATCGAGCGAGCGGTTTCGGTCTATAGAGACCTGTTCGGCTACAGAGTGCTTTCCGGCCCGTTCGACGATTCGACTCAGAAGGCAACGGTCTGCTTTATCGGGACGGGCGGCGAGGGCGATCTGGTGATCGAACTGGTGGCTCCGCTTGAAGATGATTCTCCTGTAAACCGTATGCTCGCCAAAGGCGCGAGCGCATATCATATATGCTACGAGGTTGACGATATTGACCGGACGCTTGCCGACAGCAGGGAAAAGGGCTGCGTCATAGTGAGCAAACCCGTTCCGGCCGTCGCCTTCGAAGGCCGTCGAATAGCCTGGTTTTACACCCCGACCCGGCAGCTTGTGGAGGTTGTGGAAAGGTGAATGCGCTGTGCGCAACAATACAGGAAACTTCGCGTGAAGAGATCGATCTCTACATCGCCGATGGTGATATGGCGTTAGCCCGCGCCTCGCTCTCACGCCTTTGGGAGCAGGAGCGCAGTCCTGCTCTGGCGGGGTTCGTCGAGTCGAGGTTCGACCGATTGCGCCCGCAGATGAATCTGCCCGTCTGCCGGATCATGCTTTTGCGATCATTCACAGTAGAACCTGTAATCCCTCTGCTGCGCGCCGCCGCTTTTTCGAGCGGGCTTGACCTTGAGGTGCAGACCGGAGATTTCAACGCTTACGCGCAGGAGATGCTCGACCCGGAAAGCAACCTCTATCGCTTCGGCCCGGATATAGCCGTGCTGGCCGTTCAAGCGCGCGATGTCGCGCCGGATTTATGGAACGACTTTGCCGACCTTTCGCCCGGCGAGGTCGAAGGCGCTATCGAGAGGGTAGCCGGGGAGTTTCGAAATTGGATTGAAGCCTTTCGCGCTCACAGCCAGGCCCATCTGATAGTGCATACGCTTGAGACGCCTGCAACGCCGAGCAACGGTTTGCTCGACGCCCAGGTTGAAACCGGCCAGCGAGAGTCCATAAGGCGAATCAATCATGAGCTTGCGCGATTGGCGCGCGTGTACTCCGGCATATATGTCCTTGACTATGATTCTCTGATCGCGCGCTACGGAGGACAGGGCTGGCACGACGAGCGCAAGTGGCTGACCATGCGTATGCCTCTTTCAGCCGGTTCTCTGATGCATATTGCCGGTGAATGGCTGCGCTTCATACACCCGTTGATGGGAAGAACCTGCAAGGTATTGGTCACGGACCTTGACAATACACTCTGGGGCGGGGTCATAGGCGAAGATGGACTGAGCGGCATCAAGCTTGGGCCGGAGTATCCCGGCGCGGCTTACCAGTCTTTGCAGCGAGCGATAATGGATTTATACCGCCGGGGCATCATCCTTGCGGTGTGCAGCAAGAATAATCCTTCCGATGCTATGGAAGCGATTGAAAAACATCCGGGGATGCTCATAAGCCCGCAACACTTCGCTACGCTCAGGATCAATTGGAACGACAAGGCTCAAAATCTGCAAGAGATCGCCGACGAGTTGAACGTGGGCACCGACGCGCTGGCACTGCTTGATGACAGCCCGGCCGAATGCGAATGGATACGTGTGCGCATGCCAGAGGTTACTGTAATTCAACTGCCGGGTGATCCTATGGATTATGCGCGTGCGGTGCGCGATTGCCCTGCGTTCGAGCGATTGTCTCTCTCGGCGGAGGACCGCAAGCGAGGCATAGACTACGCCCAACAGCGCAGGCGCGCGGAGTTGAAAGCCAGCGCGTCATCGCTTGAGGATTTCTACCGCTCGTTGTCGCTTGAGGTCGAGGTCTTTGAGGTCACGCGCGAGACTTTGAGCCGCGTGGCGCAACTGACTCAGAAGACGAACCAGTTCAATATGACTACACGGCGTTACAGCGAGCAGCAGATAGCCGAAATGGCTGCCAGCCCGGATTGGCGTGTTTACTCGATGCGCGCGCGCGATCGCTTCGGCGACAACGGGCTTGTAGGGGTAGCTATAACCCGGTTCGAAGAGAGCGTCTGCGAAATAGATACATTCTTATTGAGTTGCCGCGTCATCGGTCGCCGGCTAGAGACGGCCTTGCTTGCAAGCGTTGCCGAGCACGCTCGCGCCGAGGGCGCTCGGCGGCTTGTCGGACGGTATTTCCCGACCGCGAAAAACGGTCAGGTAAAAGATTTCTACAAATCTCATGGATTCGTGAACTCGGCGGTCCAGGATGGGCAATCTTGCTGGGAGTTCGATCTCGACGCAGGAGAGATTCAAGTGCCCGATTGGATCAACAGGCGCACACTGGAATGAAGGAGGGGCAAATGGCGGAAGTGGTCATGGAAAAGGTGCGGCAGGTTGCCGCCGACATTTTCAACCTGAATACGGATGATGTGGCTCCGGGGTCTTCAAACGAGACCATAAAGGAGTGGGATTCCATGCAACATCTGAATTTGATATTGGCGCTCGAAGAAAGTTTCG